>JALHTP010000024.1 GCA_022865725.1 Methyloceanibacter sp.
GAGACGGGAGAGACGGTGATCGCGCGGGCGAACCACCGGATCACCTACCCCTCGCGCATCCAGCTCATCGCCGCGATGAACCCCTGCCGCTGCGGCCGCGCGGGAGAGCCCGGCTATGCCTGCCGCCAGGGGAGAGCCTGCGCCGAACGCTATCAGGCACGCATCTCAGGCCCCATGCTCGACCGCATCGACCTCCAGATCGAGGTGCCCGCTGTCTCCGCCGCCGATCTCGTACTGCCGCAAGCTTCGGAAGGAAGCGCTGAGGTACGGGCGCGCGTCACCCTCGCGCGCCGCATCCAGACCGAGCGCTACGCCGCGCTCGGCCTCGCGCGCATCCGCACCAACGCCGAATGCGACGGGGCGATGCTGGAGGAGATCGCGGCGCCGGAGCCCTCGGGCCTCACGCTTCTGCGCGATGCCGCCGACGCGCTTTTCCTCAGCGCACGCGGCTATCACCGCACGCTCCGCGTAGCGCGCACGCTGGCCGATCTCGACGGCGAGGGACGCGTCGCCCGCATCCATATCGCCGAGGCCTTGAGCTATCGCGGGGAGACGCTCCGCCGCGCTCAGGTCGCGGCCTAGCCAGGGTTCTTCCACTAAGCTTATGAATATATTGTATTTTCTCATCTCGCTCACCGGCACGATGGGTCGTCGCAAGCCTTTCTCAAACATTCTCTGCTTGATTGGGGGGAGGGAAGCTGCCGGCAACGACCGGCTTCAAGCGAGCGGCGTCAGGTGGAGCGGGAACAGCAAGACCAAAGCGCGAAACGGCGCGCGGGTGCGGCGGAGCGCAAGCTAAGCCTCCGCGCGAGGCTGGCTCGCGCTTTACGCGATCTCCGCGACGACACGCTGACCGGCATCGGGCTTGGCCCCGCGCTGGGGCTTCTGGCCGGCGCGCTCATCCTCGTCTCCTTCGCAGCCGGTGCGATCGCGATCGCGCTGCTGCCGCTTATTATCGGCGTCGCCATTGTCGTGGCGCTGATCGCGGCGCGGCGGGAACGAAGCGGCGGCGAGCGTCTGGCGTCTCTGGCCGAGCGCCTCGATCAAAGCCTCGAGTCGCTGCAAGACCTGCAATGGGAGGTGCGTGAGCGGGAGGCGCGCTATCGCGATCTGCTCAACCACCAAGGCGACGTGATCCTCCGCCGCGACCCCGATCAGAGGCTCACTTTCGTCAACGATGCCTTCTGCCGCACCTTCGGGCTCGCCCGCGAGGCCGCGCTCGGTCAGCCGTTCCAGCTCCCCATGGCGAGCGCCGAGCAGGAGGCGCCGGCGCCTTGGCCTACAGAAGGCGAGGGCCGGCAAAGCCGCATCGTCGAGCTCGCCACCGAAGCTGGCGCACGCTGGTTCGTGTGGGAAGACTTTGCGATTGCCGCCGAAGGCCGCGTGAGCGAAATCCAAAGCGTCGGCCGCGACATCACCGAGCAGCGCGCGGCGGAGCTTCAGCTCGAAGGAGCGCGCGACCAGGCGATGGACGCGAGCAAGGCCAAGTCGCGCTTCCTCGCCTCGATGAGCCACGAGATCAGGACCCCGATGAACGGGATTCTCGGCATGACCGGCCTCCTTCTCGACACCGAGCTTTCCGCCGAGCAGCGCACTTATGCCCGCGCCATCTCGACCTCGGCCAAGACGCTGCTGTCGCTGATCGACGAGGTTCTCGATTTCTCCAAGATCGAGGCCGGCAGGATCGAGCTTCGGTCCGCGCCGTTCGAGATCGCCGACGCCGCGCAAGGGGTGATCGAGCTTTTGGCCCCGCGCGCCCGCGACAAGGGCCTGGAAATCGGCTGGCTCGCCGCCCCCGATCTGCCGATGACGGTGATCGGCGACGAGATACGCATCCGCCAGATCCTGCTGAACCTCATGGGCAACGCCATCAAGTTCACCGAGCGCGGCGGCGTGGCCTTGACGCTCCAGCTCACCCCCGGATCAACGCGCGAGGCGGGTCGACGCGAGCCCATGCTCCGCTTCGCCGTGCGCGACACGGGACCCGGCGTGCCACGCGACGCCATCGAGCGCATCTTCGCCGAATTCGAGCAGGCCGAGCGGGGGCCGGCGCGGCCGAACAATGGCACGGGCCTTGGGCTCGCCATCTCGAAGCGCCTCGTCGACGCGATGGGCGGCCGCATCAGCGTGGCGAGCGTGCCGGGGGCCGGCGCCACCTTCACCGTGGATTTGCCGTTCGTCATGCCCGCGCAGGTCGCGAGCCTCGGCGCGTCCTGGCCGAAGCCCGCGGCCGGCGAGAAGGTCCTGCTCGTGCTTGAAGGCGCGATCGAAGCGAGCCTCGTCTGCGATCTGCTCGTGGCCATGGGCGCAGCCGTCGCCCGCGTGCGGCTGAAGGATGCCGAACGCATCGCCTCGGGCGCCGCGGCGACCGGCGTCCCCTTCACCGCGCTCCTCACCGACCGGGCGGCGATCGCAGCCGGGGCGGCGCGCCTCATCGGTCTGCTCAACCCGGAACGCGGCAGCCGGAATCAGCAACGCACCGCGGTGATCATCGATCCGTCAGAGCGCGGCGATATCCCAGGCTTCCGCGCCGAAGGCTTCAACTTCTATCTCGTCCGCCCGATCAGGCCGCTGTCGCTCCTGACCCAGCTGTTCGGCGATCTCGACGAGGCGCAAGCCAAGGCGACCGACGGCGCGAGCCCCGTCCGGGCTCACTTCCTCGCATCGCAGGCCGAGGGGAAAGGCCTCTCCATTCTCCTCGCCGAGGACAACGACATTAACGCGCTGCTTGCCTGCGCCGTGCTGGAGAAATCCGGCGCCCGCGTCGTGCGCGTGCGGAACGGCGCCGAGGCCATCGCCAAGGCCCGCACCGAGCTTAGCCAAGCCAACGGGCAAGGCTTCGACCTCGTGTTCATGGATATCCACATGCCCGACATGGACGGGATCGAGGCGGCGCGCCGCATCAGGGAACTCTACCCTGCGGATGCAAGCCCGGCGGACGGGCGCCCGCCGATCGTGGCGCTGACCGCCAACGCTTTCGCCGAGGACCGCGCCGCCTATCTCGAGGCAGGCCTTGACGATTATCTCGCCAAGCCGTTCGAGAAGACCGACCTGGCGGCGGTCCTTGCCCGCTGGCGGCGTCGGGGAGCGGCAACCGAAGTACAATCCGGCCGCGGCGCCGCCTAAAGCCGGCCGAACAGCGCCCGGAGATTGTGCGCTTTCCCCAGACTGTCACATAGAGTTCGAATTGGTTTGCTAACCGGCCAGTGTTGTGGCCGAATCGGGGTGAACGCGGGTTGGGGGTTGCATCAGTCGCCCGCGGAGTCCCCGGGCCACACACGCCCAACTCTCAATTGGGCCGATCATGCCGATGAAGCTAAATTCGGGACGCTTTGCGGGCAGATTTCGCGGTGGGGCCATATTTCCAGGATTGATGTTCAAGCCGGGCCAGGGTGGCGGGCTGCCCTTCATGGGCCGCCGCCGCTTCCCCGTGGGAGCCTTCGGCCGGCGCTTCCAGCCTGCCAAAATCTATGGCCGGTTCGGCTCGCTCGAGGTGCGGCTCGCCCGCAAGAAAAGCGAGATCCGCCGCGCCCAGCGCCTCCGCTACAAAGTGTTCTACGAAGAGATGTCCGCCATCCCCAGCGCGCTGGCCATGCTGTCGCGGCGCGACGAGGACGAATTCGACCCAATCCTCGACCATCTCCTGGTGATGGACCGCGGCGACGCCAATGACGGGCGCCGCTGGGGCCCCTCCAAGGTCGTCGGCACCTATCGCATGCTGCGTCAGGAGGTGGCCGATCGCAATGACGGCTTCTACACCCAAGGCGAATACGACATCGCGCCGCTGATCCGGGCGAAGCCGGGCTGCAAGTTCATGGAGCTTGGCCGCTCTTGCGTGCTGAAGCCTTATCGCAACAAGCGGACGCTCGAGCTGCTCTGGCAGGGCGTGTGGTCCTATGTGCGCGAGCATAACGCCGACGTCATGATCGGCTGCGCGAGCTTCGAGGGCACCGATCCCGCGGCCCATGCCGAGGCCTTGAGCTTCCTCTACCACACCGCACTCGCGCCGGAGGATTGGCGGGTCAGGGCGCATGAGCATCTCCGCGTCGACATGAACATGATGCCGCGCGAGGCGCTCAACACCCGCGCGGCGCTCAAGGCGCTGCCGCCCCTCATCAAGGGCTACCTGCGGGTCGGAGCCTTTGTCGGCGATGGCGCCGTGGTCGACCACCAGTTCGGCACGACCGACGTGTTCGTCATCATGCCGGTCAAGGCGATCAACACGCGCTATTTCGCTCATTTCGGCGCTCCTGACGAGTTCGCCTCGCCCGTGGCCGCGGAATTCGGGCCGCTGAACTAGCAACCAGAAGCCCGCATCCGGTTTGACGTAGCCGAGGGGCGCTCCTAAATTCGCCCCCACCATGCGTCATGCCGACCCCAATGAAGCGCGCGCGGCGGCGGAAGCCGCCGTCGGCCTCCGCCAGCTTAACGAACGCTCGCGCGAGGTCTTCAAGCGCATCGTCGAGACCTACCTCGCCACCGGCGAGCCGGTCGGCTCGCGCAATCTAAGCCGCGCTCTGCCGATGACGCTGTCGCCCGCCTCGGTGCGCAACGTCATGTCGGACCTGGAAAGCCTCGGCCTGATCTATGCCCCGCATACGAGCGCGGGCCGGCTGCCCACGCATACCGGCTTGCGCCTTTTCATCGACGGACTGCTGGAGGTCGGCGATATCAGCGGAGACGAGCGGAGCCAGATCGAGAGCCGCATGGCCGGAAGCGGCCGGCGCCGTGCGATCGAGGAGTTGCTCGGCGAGGCCGGCGAGATGCTGTCCGGTCTGTCGGGCTGCGCGGGCATCGTGCTGGTGGAGAAGCAGAGCAAGACGCTGAAGCAGGTCGAGTTCGTCAATCTTGGGCCGGGGCGGGCGCTTGCCGTGCTGGTCGGCGAGGACGGCGACGTCGAGAACCGCATCATCACCTTGCCTGAGGGGCTGCCGCTTTCCTCGCTGCAGGAAGCCTCGAACTACCTCAATGCCCGCATCGGCGGTCGCACTTTGACGGAGGCGCGTACCCGCATCGAGACGGAAATCGATGAGCGGCGCGCCCAGCTCGATGCGCTGACCGCCCGCGTCGTCACCGAAGGTCTCGCCACCTGGTCGGGGGACGGCGACGACCGCAAGAGCCTCATCGTCTGCGGGCGATCGCATCTCCTCGAAGACGTGCGCGCCATGGAGGATCTCGAGCGGGTCCGGCTTCTGTTCGAGGATCTCGACACCAAGACCGACCTGATCCAGCTGCTCGGGCTGGCCGAGCGCGCCGACGGGGTGCGTATCTTCATCGGCTCGGAGAACAAGCTTTTCTCGCTGTCCGGCTCGGCCTTGATCGTCTCGCCGTTCGAGGATACCGAGCAGAAAATCGTTGGCGTGCTTGGGGTCATCGGCCCGACCCGCCTCAATTACGCGCGCATCATCCCCATGGTGGATTACACGGCAAGACTGCTGGGGCGGCTCGTCCCTTGATTTTTATCGCCTAACGGTCGATACCCCCGGGAACTTCCCGCCTGCAACACTTCGCCGAGGCTTCCCATGCCCGACGACAAGACCGATCCCGCTGAGCCGAACGAGGATCAGGCCAAACCTGCCGATTCTCTGAAAGCCGAGGCGCAAAGCGTAGACGCCGACCCAGGCCGCAAGCTTGGCGCCGATCTCGACGCTTTGCTGGTCGAGAACGCCGAGATGCGCGACCGGCTGCTGAGAACCATGGCCGACATGGAGAATCTGCGGCGCCGCACGGAGCGGGAAAAGACCGACACGGCACGTTACGCCATCTCCAATTTCGCCCGCGACGTGCTGACGGTCGGCGACAATCTCAAGCGCACGGTCGATCACGTCCCGGCCGACGCCGCGGCGCAGGATCCCGCGCTGAAGAGCTTCCTCGAAGGGGTCGAGCTGACCGAGCGCGAGCTGCTCAACGTGCTCGAGCGCCACGGCGTCACGCGTATCGAGCCGCTCGGGGCACGCTTCGACCCGAACTGCCATCAGGCCATGTATGAGGTGCCGAACCCGGACGTGCCGGAAGGCACCGTGGTCGACGTGATGCAGGCAGGCTATGTGATCGGCGATCGGTGTCTCAGGCCTGCGCTCGTCGCTATCGCCAAAGGCGGGGCGAAGCCGGCAAAGCCGCAAGCCGGCGACGGCAATGGGGCCGCGCCGCGCAAAGCCGCCAATGACGATTTCCCCGATGGCGAGCAGCCCGGCGACTGAGGCCGCTTCAGTTCGGCGTTGTGACCCGCCGCAAAGTGAGATTGAAGCGGCCGCCTTCGGCAAGGAGATCCGACGTCCCGCCGAGGATGCGGTCGATGCCGTGATAAGCCAGCCGGTCCTCGCCGCCCAGCACCACCACGTCGCCCGATTTGAGCTCGATCTTCTTGGTCGGGTCCTGGCGCGATCTCCCGCCCACGCGGAACACTCCCGTATCGCCAAGCGACACCGAGAGCACGGGAGCGGAGAAATCCTCCTCGTCCTTGTCCTGATGCAGCCCCATCTTGGCGTCGCCCGCGTAGTAATTGACGAGGCAGGCTTGCGGAGGAAAGGGGTATCCGGCCACCGCGCCCCAGACATCGAGCAGCATTGGCGGGATCGGCGGCCAGGGCTTCCCCGTCTCCGGATGGGTGGCCTGATAGCGATAGCCGCGCTCCTTGTCGGTCACCCAGCCGAGCGGCCCGCAATTCGTCATGCGCACCGACAGCGGATTGCCTGAGCGCGGCATCGTCGGCGTGAACAGCGGCGCTTGCGCAACGACGCGCCTCAGGGCAGCCAAAAGGGCCATCTGCGCCGCCCGATCGAGCGCTTGCGGAAAATAATTCATGCCACCTTTGTTCCACCTCAAGGCTGGCTTAGGCTCTGCCATATAGCGCATCAGCGGCGGATAAGGAGATGGAGCCGGTGGCGGCAAAGGCGCAGAAATTGAATCCCGACGGTTATGTGCATGCAAGGGACGTGGAGGAGTATCAGCGCCTGCGCGATCAGGCGTCGATGTGGCAGCATGCGACCGAGGCGGTGCTCGACCGCGTCGGTCTCAAGGCCGGCATGAGCTGCCTCGACGTGGGCGCGGGCCCAGGCGCGGTGATGCGGCTGATGGCCGATCGCGTCGGCGCAAGCGGCCGCGTCACCGGCATCGAAATCGATGGCAAGCTCGGGGCCCAGGCGCTGGCCGATCTTCGCGCGCAAGGCGGCGCCACGTTCGCCATGATCGAGGCCAATGTGCTCGAGCTCGACACCGTGCCAGGCGCCCCCTTCGACCTCACCTTCTGCCGCCTCTTCCTCATGCATATGCAAGAGCCCGTGGCGGCGCTGGAGAAGATGTTTCTCTGGACCAGACCGGGCGGCACCGTGGTGGCGCAGGAATTCGATTTCGGCGCCATCGCGGTCGAGCCGACATGCCCCGCCATGGCCGAGTTCAATCGCCTGTTCGAGGGCGTGTTCCGGGGTCACGGCCGCAATTTGCGGGCAGGGCGGCAATTGCCCGCTCAGTTCGAGGCGGCAGGTCTCGGCCTCCCCGACGGCACTTTGGCCGAGGCGAAGTACCTGCCGCTCAAGGAGATGGCGCCAATGTTGATCGGCGTTTACCAAGGGCTGTTCGGGGCAGCCGCCGAGCTTGGCATCGCGGATGCGACACGCGCGGAAGGCTTCAAGGCCGACATGGCCGAGGCCGCCGCGGATGGGCGCTATTACTGCCTCACGCCCATTCTCATCGCCGCCTGGAAGCGCGTGGCGTGACATCTCTGTCACGAGCGCCCTCACCGGCCCTGCTTCTCCTTGCGGGCCATAGGGTTGCCTCCTATATAACCGCGGAACCCCGCCGGATGAGTCGGCGGGCGCGCCGAATGTTGGGGACCGACGCCACGCCTAGCGCTGCAATGCCGGGTGCCTCTCAAGGGCCCGGACGGTCTGCCAGAAAGAGAGGTCTGTAATGGCGAAAGTGATCGGTATCGATCTCGGCACTACCAATTCCTGCGTCGCAGTGATGGAGGGGAAGACTCCCAAGGTCATCGAGAATGCCGAGGGCATGCGCACCACGCCCTCGATGGTCGCCTTCACCGACGACGGTGAAATTATCGTCGGACTCCCAGCCAAGCGACAAGCCGTAACGAATCCCGAGAATACGTTCTTCGCCATCAAGCGCCTGATCGGACGCCGCTACGACGATCCGATGGTCGAGAAGGACAAGAAGCTCGTCCCCTATAAGATCGTCAAAGCCGCCAACGGCGACGCCTGGGTCGAGTCGCACGGCAAGCAATATTCGCCGTCGCAGATCTCCGCCTTCATCCTGCAAAAAATGAAGGAGACCGCCGAAGCCTATCTCGGCCAGAAGGTCGACCAGGCGGTCATCACCGTCCCGGCTTATTTCAACGACGCCCAGCGCCAAGCCACCAAGGACGCCGGCAAGGTCGCCGGCCTCGAAGTGTTGCGCATCATCAACGAGCCGACCGCGGCCGCTCTGGCCTACGGGCTGGAGAAGAAGGAAGGCAAGACCATCGCCGTCTATGATTTGGGCGGCGGCACCTTCGACATCTCGACCCTCGAGATCGGCGACGGCGTGTTCGAGGTGAAGTCGACCAACGGCGACACGTTCCTGGGCGGCGAAGATTTCGACATGCGCATCGTCGATTACCTCGCCAACGAATTCAAGAAGGAGTCCGGCATCGATCTGCGCGGCGACAAGCTCGCGCTGCAGCGCCTGAAAGAGGCGGCGGAGAAAGCCAAGATCGAGCTCTCCTCGACGACGCAGACCGAGATCAACCTGCCGTTCATCACGGCGGACAAGTCCGGGCCGAAGCATCTGACCATGAAGCTCACCCGCGCCAAGCTCGAGAGCCTGGTCGACGATCTCATCCAGAAGACCATCGGCCCTTGCGCCAACGCGCTGAAGGACGCGGGGCTGAAGGCCGCCGAGATCGAGGAAGTGGTCCTGGTCGGCGGCATGACGCGCATGCCGAAAGTGGTCGAGACGGTGAAGAATTTCTTCGGGCGCGAGCCGCATAAGGGCGTGAACCCCGACGAGGTGGTGGCCATCGGCGCCGCCATCCAGGCGGGCGTGCTGCAGGGCGACGTCAAGGACGTGCTGCTGCTCGACGTGACCCCGCTCTCGCTCGGCATCGAGACCTTGGGCGGGGTGTTCACCCGGCTCATCGACCGCAACACCACCATCCCGACCAAGAAGAGCCAGGTGTTCTCCACCGCGGAGGACAACCAGAACGCCGTCACCATCCGCGTGTTCCAGGGCGAGCGCGAAATGGCGGCCGACAACAAGATGCTCGGCCAGTTCGATCTGGTCGGCATCCCGCCGGCGCCGCGCGGCGTGCCGCAGATCGAGGTGACCTTCGACATCGATGCCAACGGCATCGTCAATGTCGCGGCCACCGACAAGGCCACCGGCAAGGAGCAGTCGATCCGCATCCAGGCGAGCGGAGGCCTGAGCGACGCCGACATCGATCGCATGGTCAAGGAAGCCGAGAGCCACGCCGAGGACGACAAGAAGCGCCGCGAGCTGGTCGAGGTCCGCAACCAGGCCGAGGCTCTGGTTCACTCGACGGAGCGAATGCTGAAGGATTACGGCGACAAGGTCCCGGCGGGCGACAAGAGCCTGGTGGAGACCGCGGTCAGCGACCTGAAAACGGCGATCCAGGGTGAGGACAAGGACGCGATCAAGCAGAAGACCGACGCGCTGGCTCAGACCTCGATGAAGCTCGGCGAGGCCATCTATCAAGCGAACCAAGGCCAGGGCGGTGCGGCAGGCGGCGGACCGTCGGCGGCCGATGCCGGTCCCGACGACAAAGTGGTCGATGTCGACTTCGAGGAAGTCAAGGACGACGACAGCAAGAAGTCGGCCTAAGCAGAGTGCATGGCATTGGCGCCGGGCGAGAAGAGCCTGGCGCCAGCGCCCAACACAAGAGGCTTAAGCGCCGCCAAACTGGACGGCGGTGTAAAGGGCCGGAGGGGCGATGGCAAAACGTTGCTACTACGAGGTTCTCGGCGTGACGCGCGGCGCTCGCGACAGCGAGGTCAAAGCCGCCTTCCGCAATCTCGCCAAGGAATGTCATCCCGACAGCTGCAACGGCGATCCGAGCGCCGAGACCCGCTTCAAGGAACTCAACGAGGCCTACGAGGCGCTGAAGGACCCGCAGCGCCGCGCCGCCTATGACCGCTTCGGCCACGCCGCCTTCGAATCCGGCCCGGGCGGCCCGGGCGGGCACGGCTTCGGCGCCGATTTCTCGGCCTCGATGTCGGCGATGTTCGACGATCTGTTCGGCGAGTTCATGGGCCAGCGCCGCCCGCGCCAGCGCTCGGCGCGCGAGCGCGGCTCCGATCTCCGCTACAACATGGAGATCACGCTCGGCGAAGCCTACCAAGGCAAGACGGCGCAAATCCGCGTGCCGACCTCCGTCACCTGCGAAAGCTGCTCCGGCTCGGGCGCCAAGGCCGGCACCGCGCCCACCTCGTGCCGGACCTGCGGCGGCATCGGCAAGGTGCGCGCGACCCAGGGCTTCTTCACCATCGAGCGCACCTGTCCCTCCTGCCAGGGACGCGGCGAGACCATCGAGACTCCCTGTCCCTCCTGCAATGGCGCCGGCCGCGTCATGCGCGAGCGGACGCTTTCGGTCACGATTCCCATCGGCGTCGAGGACGGTACGCGCATCAGGCTGGCCGGAGAGGGCGAGGCTGGCGTGCGCGGCGGGCCGCCCGGCGATCTTTACATCTTCCTCTCGATCAAGCCGCACGAGTTCTTCCAGCGCGACGGCGCCGATCTCTTCTGCCGCGTGCCGATCGTGATGACGACCGCCGCCCTTGGCGGCCAGATCGAGGTGCCGACCATCGACGGTGGCCGAACGCGCGTGAAAATCCCGGAAGGCACCGAGAGCGGCAAGCAGTTCCGCCTCAAGGCCAAGGGCATGCCGGTGCTGCGCTCCAAGCAGCAGGGCGATCTTTATATTCAGGTCGAGGTGGAGACGCCGAAGAACCTGTCGCGCAAGCAGCGCGAGCTGCTCAAATCCTTCGAGGACGCCTCGAACCCGAGCACGAGCCCGGCATCGACCGGCTTCTTCGCGCGCGTCAAGGAATTCTTCGAAGGCATCCGCGAGTAGCTTCTACCCTTCCGCTCCGTCTTTGACGTAAAGTGGTCGAGAAGCCCGTCTTACGCGCGCCTTTCCCAACGCGCGCCCTCAAGCGAGATTGCCATGCAAGGCGAGCCAGTTTTGCGCGACCCGCCAAGGACGAGCGCGAAAGCGGCGCAAGCGCCCCAGTCTCGCGACGTGGCGTCGGTAGCAAAGATGACCGCAGTCGCCGTCGGCGTCGTCGTCATGGCGATCGGTCTCTGGTATTCGCGCACCGCGGTGCTGCTGGCTTTTGCCGGAATCCTGCTGGCCATCGTGCTCTACGGCGCGAGCCGGGCGCTGGCCGATCTCACCAAGCTGCCGCGGATCCTGACGCTCGCCGTCGTCGTGCTGACCGTCGCGCTGTTCTTCGTTCTGGTGTTCTGGACGGCTGGGCCGACGCTTGCCGAGCAGGTCGCTCAGCTTGCCCGCGGCATCGCCGCGGGCGCCACCACCCTGACCAAGGAGATCGCGGCCTTCGCCGACCAGGCCAATCTTCTGCAGAATGTCGACCTCGTGGAGGTGCTCAGCAAATTCCTGAGCCCCTGGGGCATCGCCACCGGGGCGACGTCGGTCGCGCTCTCCATTGTCGGCCTGTTCAGCGCGGGGCTGATCGTGCTCTTCTTCAGCATCTATTTCGCCGCCGACCCGCATACTTACGTCCAGCTCGTGGCGCGGCTCGCGCCGGAGGAGAAGCGCCCCGCCACCATCGAGATGATGTACGAGACCAGCGACCTGTTAAGGCGCTGGCTGATCGGCCAGGGCATCGCCATGGCGCTGATCGGCAGCTTCACCTTTGTGGGCCTCTTGATTCTCGGCGTGCCGATCGCCTTCGTGCTGGCGCTGTTCGCCGGACTTGCCGGCTTCCTGCCCTATCTCGGGCCGATCATCGGCGCCATTCCCATGGTGCTGGTCGCCGGCGGAGAGAGTTTTCACCTGGCGCTTTCGGTTCTTGGCCTGTATGCGCTGATCCAGTTCCTCGAAAGTTATTTGCTGACGCCGCTGATCCAGGCGCGCGCGGTGTCGATGCCGCCGGCCGTCGTGATCTTGAGCCAGCTCGTGCTCGGCGCGATATTCGGCCTGTTGGGCTTGGCGCTCGCCACCCCGCTGGCGGCGGCGGCGACCGTGCCTCTGGGTTTTCTGTTCGGCATCGGCCTAAGGGCCGGCAAGGAAAAGGCCGTTAGCCCCTAAGCGATAAGGAACCGACGATGCGTCTCTTGTTCTTCGGCGGCAGCACGCGGGAAGGGTCCTTCAACAGGAAGCTTGCCGCGCTTGGCCGCCACATCGCCGAGGCCAACGGCATCGAGGCGGTGCTGGTCGACCTCAAGGACTATCCGATGCCGATTTATGAAGGCGATCTCGAAGCCAAAGACGGGCCCCCCGAGCGGGCGCGCGCCTTCAAGGCGCTGCTCGGCGAATATCAGGGCGTGTTCATCGCCAGCCCCGAATATAATTCCTCGGTCACGCCGCTGCTCAAAAACACGCTCGACTGGGTAACGCGGGTGAAAGCGAAAGGCGAGAGCGGCCTCGAAGTCTACAAGACGCGCGTGTTCGCCATCTCCGGCGCGTCGCCCGGCTATTACGGGGCGATGCGGAGCCTGCTGCATCTCCGCCAGATCCTCGAAGTCGGCGTGGGCGCCACCGTGATCCCGCAACAGATCGCCGTGCCGCGCGCCATGGACGCCTTTGAGGCCGACGGCAGCCTCAAGGACAAGGGGCAGCAGAAACTCTGCACCGATGTGGTCGAAGCGCTGGCGGTCGCCGCCCGAAAGTTCGCTGCGTCATGACGTTTCCCCGCGACAGGCTCATCGTGGCGCTCGACGTGCCGAGCGTCGAAGAGGCCGAGGCCCTGATCGAGACGCTCGGCGACGATGTCGGCGTCTACAAGATCGGGATCGAGCTCCTGTTCTCCGGCGGATTCGCGCTGGCGCAGGAGCTGGCGCGCCGAGAATGTCCCGTCTTCATCGATGCCAAGCTGCTCGACATCGAGGCGACCGTCGAGCGGGCGACCGCGGCAATCGCCCGCATCGGGGCAGCGTTCCTGACCGTGCATGCGCTCGACAAGAAGACGCTCGCCGCTGCCGTGCGCGGGAGAGGCGACAGCCCGCTCAAGCTGCTCGGCGTCACGGTGCTCACCAATCTTTCGCCCTGCGACGTCATCGAGCAGGGCATCGACCATCCGCTTGCCGAGCTCGTGTTGCATCGGGCGAAGCTTGCCAAGGAAGCGGGTTTCGACGGCGTCATCGCCTCGGGGCATGAGGCGGCGCAAATCCGCAAGGCATTGGGCCCCGATTTCTTGATCGTTACGCCCGGCGTGAGGCCGCAAGGGAGCGACACGCAGGATCAGGCTCGCGCGGTGACGCCCAGAAGCGCCATCGAAGCCGGCGCCGACTATCTCGTGGTGGGACGGCCCATCACCCGCGCGGCCGACCCGCGTGCAGCCGCTTCAGCAATCGTCGCGGAAATCGCCGCGGCGCTATCCCGCTAACGCGGCGAGGCGCGCTTCGATAAGGCGACCGAGCGCGTCAACGTCGCCTTCGATCAAGACTTGCTTCGTCCGCGACTTGCCGCCTTGCGCCACGGACACCGAACTAGGCGGCACCTTCAGCCAGCGCGCGACGAGGCGTTCCAGCGCTTGATTGGCGCGGCCGTCTTCGGGTAGTGCCCGCACTCGCGCCTTCAGCACCGCCGAACCGTCAAACTCCTCGACGCCAAGGATCTCGTCGCGCGAAGATTTCGGCGTGAGCCGCACCGGCAGCATGACACCGTTGCCGAGGCGGCGAAGATCGAGCTTGAGGCTCGCTCCGCTCAAAGCCCGGGGGACGGCTGGACGGCCGGCAGGATCCAGCCGAGCAGCACCACGTCGCGGATGAAGAGCATGAACAGAATGAGAATGACCGGCGAGATATCGATGCCGCCGAGATTGGGGATGATGCTCCTGATCGGGCGAAGCGCTGGCTCGGTCAGCCGGTAAAGCATGTCGGCGACCGAATAGACGAAGCGGTTTTGCGTGTTGAGCACGTTGAAGGCGATCAACCAGCTCAGGATCGCGCTCGCGATGACCACCCAGATATAGAGGTCGATGACGAGAACGATGAATCCGATCAAGGGCACCATTAAAGACCTCCTGGGCTAGCCGGGGACCATGTAGCGGAGTGGCGGCGATGAGGGCAAGTCTTCCCTCCCGCCAGGGGAAGAGCCAGTATGGGAGTCGGTGAAGACGCCCGTTTTGGGCGCTCGCTTGACAGGCCTAAGGGGCAATCCCTAAATGCCTTGGAATTATGGGGCCGTAGCTCAGTTGGGAGAGCGCAGCAATCGCACTGCTGAGGTCGTCGGTTCGATCCCGTCCGGCTCCACCACTACCAATAACCTCGATCAGGCCGAGAGGCGTGGTCAGTCGCCGGAAGCGGCGTCGAACGGCAGGCGCCCGCTGGCGGCCTTGGGCGGGTTGGAGTCTTTCGGCCATTGCAGATTGCCTGCTTCGTCCCGCACCCTGAAGAGCCACCCCATCATCGGCACCAGCAGGAAATGCGGCGTGAAATGCTGGGCCAAGACGCAGAGGCGGTTGAACCAGCCCGTCACGATCACCTTCTTGCCGCGCTTGAATTGGCGGTAGGCGACGCGCGCGAGATCCTCGCTCGTCATCGCCGGCAGCAGCATGACGTAGCGGGAGTTCTCGGCGCCGGCTTTCGCGTGCAGCCCGGTCGCGGTGGTGCCCGGCGCGAGCGCCGAGACGCGCACGCCCGTGCCCATGGTCTCATAGGAGAGCGCGCGGCTGAACGAGAGGACGAAGGCCTTGGCGGCGGCGTAGGTGGCCTGATACGGCACCGGCATGAAGCCTTCCATCGAGGCGACATTGAGCACCCCGCCCTGCCCCCGCGCGATCATGCCCGGCAGAAAGCGGCGCGTGAGGTCCACCACGGCCTGCACGTTGAGATCGATCAGCCGGCGTAGCTTGGCCGCATCCTCGTCCTGGAAGAAGCCGGCCGTCATCGTGGCGGCGTTGTTGACGAGACTATCGGCATAAAGGCCGAACCGGCGCAAAGCCTCCTCCACCTCGGCGCAGCCCTCGATCGTGCCGAGGTCGCAGGCGGCAAATTTCACCTCGACGCCATGGGCCTCGGCCAGTAAGCGGGACGCGGCTTCGAGCTTCGCCTCGTCGCGGGCGACCAGGAGGAGCGCATGACCCTCTCGCGCAAACTCCTCGGCAAGCGCCCTGCCGATCCCTTGGGTTGCCCCAGTAATGACGATGGCGGGCGCGAACGGCTCCACCCTTTTACCGATAGTGTTCATCGTCGATCCAGACTGCTGCCCGCGGGCATTTTTCATTGGGAAAAGCCCCTTCGGGCTGGTCAGGAAACCCCTAGCACACAAGCCGGAAAGGCGCATGCACGTCGTTGCAAATGGCTGGGAAGGCTAGGCGCAAGCGAGGTAGACTAGCGCACGCGCATCTCACGGCGCGTGCGTCGTCGTCCTTCCGGAGAGCCTTCCCATGGCCCCGATTTCTTGTTTGCGTCTTTCTCTCCTGCTGCCGTTGATCCTCCTCTTCCAGCCAGCCGCCGCCAATGCGGCGCCAAGCCTCGCCGAAGCCGTCAAGCAGGCCGACGCGAAATATCTCGAAGCGCCCGATGTCGAGGGCGAAGACAAGTCGCCGAAGATCGAGGTCAGTGGCGAGGAGGAAGACGAGGAGGCGCCCCCGGTCCCGGAGGAGATCGCGCAAGGCGCGGTGAAGGCCGTACTGAGCTACACCGAGGAGAAGAGCGAGGACGGCGACACCATGCGCGCGCCGGTCGTCACCGTGTTCGCCGATGGCAAGGAAATCGCCAAACTCACCGGCGATGCGGGTCTCGGCAGCCCTCCGGTGAGCGTGCAGATCGCCGAGATCGATCCAGGCAATTCCAACCCAGAGGCGGTGATCTCCTTCTATACCGGCGGGGCGCATTGCTGCTCGGACACGAGCGTGGTCACCAGCAGCCCTGACGGCTCGAGCTGGACCACCGTCGATGTCGGCGAGTTCGACGGTGGGCCTTTGCTGGCGACCGATCTCAACGGGGACGGACGCTACGAGTTCAAAACCCGGGACAACGCCTTCCTCTACACCTTCGCCTGCTATGCCTGCTCGGAGGCGCCGCTTGAAGTGCTCACGGTCGAGAACGGCGCGGTCAAGACCATCACCACGGAGGAGAGCTTCAAGCCGGCGCATGCGGCCTGGCTCAAAACCATGATCGCGAACGTGCCGGATGAGGACGTGAACGGGTTCCTGGCCGGCTATGTGGGCGAGAAGATCCTGCTCGGCGAGGGGAAGCAGGCCTGGGGCCTGATGCTCAGTTATTACGACAAGGCTTCGGAGTGGGGGCTTGAGACCTGCGATCAGCCCCTCAACGAGGACGGAGAATGCCCGGGAGAGGAGCTCACGCTCACCTTCCCCGACGCGCTCGAACGCATGCTTAAGGAAAATGGTTATAAAGTAGAGAAATGAGCCCGAAACGCTGGGATTCCTGGTTGGAACCCGAAAGGATCGGGGCCTGTTGATCTGACCCGGCCCCGGGTGAGGCTCGGGTCAGCCTGCGTTTTTTTGTCGAGGAGTAACGAGTATGGCACCCCGCGCCTTCTGGACCGGCCATTTGCGGCTCTCTCTGGTCAACATCCCGGTCAAGCTCTACCCGGCCACCACCTCGGAGCGCGCCATCGCGCTACATCAGATCCATGAGCCCTCGGGCCAGCGCATCCGCTATCAGAAGGTCGCGCCCGGCGTCGGACCGGTCGAGAACGAGGAGATCACCAAGGGCTACGAATATGAGAAGGGCAAATATGTCCTGATCGACCCGAAGGAGATCGACGAGCTCAAGCTGCAATCGAAGCAGACCATCGAGCTGGTCCGCTTCGTCGACGAGGACGCCATCGACACGCGCTATTTCGAGACGCCGTATTATCTGCTGCCCGACGGCGAGCTGGCCGACGAGGGCTATGTGATTCTGCAAAAGGCGCTGAAGGACACCGGCAAGATCGGCGTCGGTCAGTTCATCCTGCGCGGCCACGGCAACATCGTCGCCATCAAGCCATTGGGCAAAGGCCTGATGCTCGAAGTGCTGCGTCACGCCAACGAGGTGCGCGCCGCCGAGCCCCTGTTCAAGGATATCAACGAGGTCAAGGTCGACAAGGAAGCGCTCGACCTCGCCAAGGAGCTGATCAAACGCAAGGCCGGAAAGTTCGAGCCGGAACAGTTCAAGGACGAATACAACGAAGCGGTTTGGGAATTGATCAACGCCAAGCTCGAGCATCGCGCGCCGGAGATCGTGACCGAGTTGCCCGGCAGCGCCAAGGTGATCAACATCATGGACGCGCTGAAGAAGAGCGTGCAGCAGGGGAAGGGCGGCGCGGCCGCCAAGACCGCCGCCAAGCGCGGCGCCGCTTCCGCCAAGTCGAGCAACGGCAAGAAGACGGCGAAGGGCGCAGCCAGACGGAAGTCGGCGTAAGCCATGGCGCGGGGCGCAAGCCGGGACCTGCTCGCCGAGTACAAGGCGAAGCGCGACTTCGGCAAGACGCCAGAGCCTGGCCCCAAGCGCGGGAAGGCCAAAGGCAACAGCTTCGTGATCCAGAAGCATGCGGCGCGGCGCACCCATTTCGATTTCAGGTTGGAAAAAGACGGCGTGCTGAAGAGCTGGGCCGTCACCAAAGGCCCGAGTCTCGATCCGGCGCAGAAGCGCCTCGCGGTCAGGACCGAGGACCATCCGCTCGAATATGGCGGCTTCGAAGGCGTGATTCCCAAAGGCGAATATGGCGGCGGCCCGGTGATGATCTGGGACGAAGGCACCTGGGAGCCGATCGGCGACCCTGACGAGGGCCTGGCCAAAGGCGACCTCAAATTCCGCCTGCACGGCCACCGGCTGAACGGGGACTTCGTGCTGGTGCGCATGAAGAAGGACCGCATGGGGGGAAAGCGCGAGAACTGGCTCCTCATCAAGAAGGGCGACGACTACGCGGGCGACGGTTCAGAGCCGACGGAAGATTTCGATACCAGCGTGAAGAGCGGACGCAGCATGGACCAGATCCTGACCGGCGACTCGGCCATCTGGACCTCCAACAAGGCTCAAAAAAAAACTCCGCCGCGAGGCCCTCGGGCGGCGCCGGCAAGATCGCGCCAAAAACCCGCCGCACGCTAGTCCCTGAATTCGTCGCGCCCGAGCTCGCCACGCTCGACACCGTGGTGCCCACGGGGCGCGGCTGGCTGCACGAAGTGAAATATGACGGCTACCGCATCGTCGCGCGCAAGGCCGGCGGCGAGGTCACGCTGTTCAGCCGGAGCGGGCTCGACTGGACGGTGCGCTTTCCGGCCATCGCCAAAGCGCTTCTCAGCCTTGCCACCGAGAGCGTGCTGCTCGATGGAGAAATCGCCTTCGTGCTCCCCTCCGGCATCACCGATTTCAAATCGCTGCAGGAGCATATCGACACACCGAACACCGCCATCCGCTATTTCGTGTTCGATCTGCTTTCCCTCGACGGCAAGGATTGGCGCAAGAAGCCGCTGAAAGAGCGGCGCGCGCAGCTCGCCAAATTGATCTCGGCGAAGGGCGTATCCGACTTCCTCATCTATGCCGATTACGTGGAGGGCTCCGGCCCGGAATTCTTCGCGCAAGTCCGCGCCATGGGGCTCGAAGGCATCGTGTCGAAGCGGGCCGATCGGCCCTATCTTTCGGGCCTCGGCAAAGACTGGCTGAAGATCAAATGCACGCGCGGCGAGGAGTTCGTGATCGGCGGCTATAGTCGCTCCGACGTGAAGGGTAAGCCGTTCTCCTCGCTGCTGCTCGGCACTTTCGACGACGGCCAGCTCATCTATTCCGGCAAGGTCGGCACCGGCTTTGACGCGGCCGACTTCGACATGCTGGCGCGAAAGTTCAAGCCGCTCGAACGCGCCGCCTCGCCCTTCGTCGAGGTTCCGCGCGAGGAGCGCAAGGACGCGGTATGGCTCGAGCCGAAGCTCGTCGCACAAGTGGCCTACACGGAACGGACGCGGGACGGGCGGCTCAGGCATCCGAGCTTCAAGGGTTTGCGCGAGGATAAGCCGGCGCATGAGGTGCATCGCGAGCGAAACGAGGACGAGGAGGCCGGCATGGCCACGACGAGAAGTACCTCCGGCAAGACAGCCAGCGATCCGACCTTCGACGGGATCACGCTGACCAATCCCGATCGCGTGCTCTATCCCGATATCGGCCTGACCAAGCTCGATCTTACCAAGTACTACGAGGCCGTGGCTCCACTCATGCTGCCTTATGTGGTGAGGCGGCCGATCAGCCTCGTGCGCTGCCCCGAGGGCTACGCCAAGGAGTGCTTCTTCCAGCGCCACGCCATGAAGGGCATGAGCCAGGCGATCAAGGAAGTCCCCATCGCGGGCGGCGAGAGCAGAAAGAAATATCTCTATATCGACGACGCCAGCGGACTGTTCGGGCTGGTGCAGATCGGGGTGCTCGAGATCCACGATTGGGGCGTTTCGCTCGACCACATCGACCAGCCGGACCGGCTGGTGTTCGATCTCGATCCCGATGAAGGGCTCGAGCTTGCCACGTTGAAAGCCGCCACGGTCGAGGTGCGGGATTTCCTCGCTGATCTCGGTCTCAAGAGCTTCCTCAAATCGACGGGCGGCAAAGGCTTCCATTTGGTGGCGCCGCTGACACCGAAACTCGGCTGGGCCGAGGTGAAGCCGTTCGCCAAGGCGGTCGCCGATGCGCTGGTGAGTGCGCGGCCCGACCGCTATACGGCGAACCCACTCAAGAAGACGCGTGAGAACAAGATCTTCGTCGACTATCTCCGCAATCAGCGTGGCGGCTCGGCCATCGTCAACTACTCGACCCGCGCCAAAGCGGGAGCCCCGGTGTCCTGTCCGCTCCGTTGGGATGAGCTGAAGGGGCTGAAGGTCGCAGCCCCCTATACCGCCAAGACGCTGCCGGCGCGGCTCAAGGCCTTGAAGGGAGACCCGTGGGAGGGATTTTTTTCTACCCGCCAGTCGATTACGGCAAAGGCGAAGAAGGCGCTCGGCTTCGGTTAGCCGCTCCCTCTCGTGTCGCGTTCGCGCCGAAGCGCGACGTGCCGGACGCCATCGCCGTGGTGGACGAATCTGGACCGCGGCGCTGATCCTCATGAGCTTATGGCTGCTGGTCACCTGACCATCGCCTTGCCGAAGCCAAAGCTACCGAATAGCTTTGGCACGCAAGGACAGATCGATATTTGAGCATGATCTTTTCGGAAAACCGGTCTCCACTTTTCCGGATCATTCTCCAGGAGGGTCTCGGCGTGATCATCGAGTCCCGAGACGTCCGCGCGTTTCGCGCAGGCATGATCGCCGCTTGCACCTTCGCTCTGCTCCTTGCCGCTACGCCCGCCGACGCCGCGAAGCGGATCGCGCTCGTCATCGGCAACAACGCCTATGAGAATGTGCCGCAGCTGCAAAAGGCGGTGAACGACGCCGACGCCATTTCCAAGGAGCTCGCCAAGCTCGGCTTCGAGGTGGTCACCGCGCAAGATGTCGGCCGCCGCGCCATGAGCCGCGCGCTGGTCGAGCTCGAAGGCAAGGTCGGCGCGGGCGATACGGCGCTGGTCTATTTCGCCGGGCACGGCTTCGCCGTCGACGGCACCAACTATCTTCTGCCGGTCGACGTGCCGGCCGCCAACCCCGGCGAAGAGGGCCTCGTCAAGGATGCGTCGTTTGCGGCAAGCGGCCTGTCGGACCGCTTGCAGGAAAAAGGGGCGGGAACGGTAATCCTGATCCTCGATGCCTGCCGCGACAATCCCTTCGCGCTCAAAGGCAAACGCTCCATCGGCCAGACGCGCGGGCTCGCCCGCATGGACCCGGCGGAAGGCATGTTCGTGCTGTTCTCGGCGGGACAAGGCCAATCGGCTCTCGACCGCTTAAGCGACACCGACACCAATCCGAACTCCGTGTTCACGCGCACGTTGCTCGCCGAGATGGAGGTCCCCGGCCTGTCCATGGTGCAGATCGCCAAGAAGACGCAGGCCAAAGTGCGCGAGCTCGCCGCCAAGGTCGATCATGTGCAGGTGCCGGCCTATTACGACCAGATCGTCGGCGACCTCTACCTCTCGCCCGAAGGCGCCGCAGAAGCAGGGACCGGCAATGTGGCGAAGCTTCAGGAAGGAGGCGGGATGAGCGTGCTGCCGAAGCAGGAGCAGAAGGTCGCGGCGTTGCCTTCAGCGCCGGCGCCGCTCGCCAGCTTCACCCGCTCGAACAGCGGCTGGATGGTGAACGTCTCGCTGCCCGAGGCCGCGACCCAATTCGGCTACCGCGTCGGCGAGAAGGGCGAGTTCACCGATCCCGGCTTCATCGACTCGCTCAACCAGCGCACCGGCGCGCGCATGCCGAAGACCTATTTCGAGATGCCGCTCGACCAGGGCAAGACCACGATCTACGTCACTTGGCGCGACAAACGCGGCGAGCAGGCCGAAGTGTTCCCAATCAATTTCGACCCGACCGGAGCGCTGGCCGGGGAGGAGAAGGCGACGCTCGAGCAGTTCTGGACGAGCTGGATCGCGTTCCGTGAGTTCCAGGGGATGAAGGTCTATTTCTCCCAGCTCATCACCTATCGCTGCGCGATTCATGAGGTACGCTACGGCTACAATGACGGTCCGACCGACAAAATCTTCGCCCTGCCGCCTTGCGATCCCGCCGACCCGCATAGCGTGCCTTACGAGGCCAAGATCTACATGAACGTGCCGCCGAAGACCGCCTCGATGTCGGTGCACCTCACTTATGTCGACGGCACGAACTCGGCGACGCGCAGCTTCAACGCGCCGAAATAAGCACCCCTGTTCCCTTTTCGCCCCAGAGACCCTATATCGGTCTTTCCCAGCAACAATCGAAAGGAGGTGATCCAGTGTCTCAAGGTTATGGGCCTACGATCCGGCTAGAGGATGGATCACCAACAGGTTCAATGGCTTAACGCCTTGAAACCTTAGCCATCCCCCTCCGAAGGTAACCAGTAGGTAACACCAACAGGAGGAGCCAATGGCCAAAACCCTTACGGTGGCTCGCTTCACGGCGGCCACCGTTTTTCTTTGGCGCGCGCCCTCCGCAACCTATGGAGGGAAGAATGACACATGCGTTTTCCCGCCGTCCCGTCACGACTGGCCTTGCTGCGGCCGTGGCAGCTATTCCTGCTACAGCGATAGCGACAGCCGCGCCTCGGATTTCACCAGAGGAGCGCGTGCGCCGGGCATTGGAGGAGGCGAGGCTAGCCTTCGAAGCATACTACCCCGGCGCCACATTCCATCAGGCGACGTGGAATGAGGCGCGGCCGGACAAGCTTGCAAGCGACAATTCCGTCGCCTGCCTCTTGGTTATCGCCTCGAGCTACTCAGAAGAAGTGGCCCGCGGCAAGAAGCTATGACCTCCCTCTGGCCCCGCGTCCGCATTTGGTACGCGACCAAGCTGGTCGATTTTGCTGAGTGGCTTGAGGGCCGGAAGCGGCGGCGATGAGCCTGCGGGTTAGCGCCCTCGCCCAGCTTCGTGTATAAAGGTCTCGGCGTCTGGTTTTCCCGGCGCCCCCGCATGCGATACCTAGAACCCCAGTCGCTTCGGCTGGGGTTCTTTATTGGAGGGCAATTGATCCTTCCCCACGATAGCAGCGACGAGGAGAGCGACCACCACATTTGCGGCGATCACAGCCAAAAGCACTGTGGAATACAAAAGCAGCATTGCTCCCTGAGCAGCATGCTCCCTCGCATTCCACAACTAGCTTTGCGTGAGCTTGGTTCCAGGGGAGCAAGGAGGCGTCGGCTTCGGCCGGCGCCCTTTTTGTTGTAGGGTCAAACGTTGGTTCCCATCCTCCCGCCAAAATAAGGCGCTCGACAATCGAACTGAAAGGTCCACACTCGACCATCACCGGCCCGCGTCCCCCAGGCGCCGGTGGCTGAGAGCCTAAGACTCCCGCCTGCAAAGCATGGAGGGAGCTATGGGCTCTCGAAACCCCCCACCCAATTTGTATGACCCGGCGCTGCTAGCCGCGGTAGAGCAGGCATTCGACGCCACTTGGACGGTGCTAGAGGCTCGCGAGCCGTTTCGCGATTTCGATAAGGACAATGAATTGAAGACTGAGCTGAGTCACAAGCTCAACGCTCTTGCTGCCGACGGTGTGACTGATGCCATTGAGCTTCGAGAGTGGGCCCTTGAGGGCTTATCAGGCCATCGGTGATCTCGCCGAGCGGATTGTGATGCGCTTAGCCTTTGGGCCGCGCCGCGCGGGGGTTGTTTCTCTGCTCGCGCGCCATGTTCAAAAGCTGGTCAGAGCGTTTGCCTTTGGTGTCGATTCCAAGACGCTTTAGCTCAGTCTCAGCATCAGCAACAAGCTGAGCCATTTTCGGCGGGGCTTTGTCCATGCTGTCAGTATGGGCCTTGAGGCGTCCTGTTTCTAGGGCCACGAAAGCCCTGCCACATCGCAGCCCAACCTTCCTTTAGCCCGCTTCACTTAATCAGGCACTCAACCCATTCCGCGCCGAGCATATCGGTCATAGAACACTGACGCCGCACGCTTTGGGCAGCGAACGCGACGATAAGCACTATTAGAAATCCAGCGAGAAGGCGCATTGCTTCGCTCCTTCCCCGTCATGCCGTCCCGGACTTTAGTCTCCGTTGGTCGAAAGCTGAAACTCGAATCAAATTCACCTTCAATGAAGTGTTAATTGGAATGCCTACCGATGGCTCGCCGCTTTAAACCGCCTTGGACCACCGAACGAATTTCTGGCGGGTATGTCGTGAAGGACGGGACCGGACAGGCGCTCGCCTATGTCTACGCCCGCGAGAAGCGCGCCGATGCAGACATTGCGAAGGTGCTCACGATGGACGAGGCGCGACGGGTGGCGAGCAGCATCGCCAAGCTGCCGGCGCTGTTAGGCGCGGCGGATCAATCAGCCCCTATTTCTTGACCTGCACTGATACGCAGAAGGCGCCGCGCGGGGAGGCTGGGCGCTCGCGGGACTAAACGTCCCGAAACACGTTACCGGCAGCAAGCACTGCATAAGCCACCAACAAAATAGTGAAGCCGGTGCGGCTAAACGGAACTTCGATATGTGCGTAGTGAACGACGACCGCGAACAACGCGAGGACGGCTGACGCAATGAAAGTAATCACCTTGGGTGCTGATAGATCAAGCATCGCTCCCCCTTTTCAGCCCGGCCAGTGGGCTTGAAAGGTCAGTTTAGCTTCGCCCGCACGATAAAGCGATAGTCCATCGGTCGCATGCTTCGGTGATGAGGCGTCGGCTTCGGCCGGCGCCCTATTTATGTCCGCCATGTCGCAACTGATGAAGTGCGTGGAGATCTGCCTCCGAAAGCCACACCCACCGCTCGCTGCCGGCTGGCGCCCAAAGATTGCAGGTCAAGCACCCGACAAGGCGTTGGCCGCGATTGTCTATCTCGACAAGCTCTTGCTCACAGTTATGACAGCGACCCATGACGCTACCCTCGCAGGGGGATGTGACCGAATGAGGGGAGCTCGCTTCGGCCGGCGCCCTTTTTGTTGTAGGCGGGTGCGGGGCAATGAGAGGTCCGCTGCGAGGACGGAGCACCCGCTTACACTGCCCCGGTGGCTGCGTGAGCTGTGATACTATTCCCCGAAGAGGCGCAAAAACGGTGGGGTGGACAGGGGAGATAAATATGCGCAATTGCCGAATTCTACTTGTGCTAATCGGAGCTATCGTCGTGCTCCTGCTAGCTGAACAATCTGCTTCTGCAGATTGCAGTGGATTAAGACGGGGGCCCCTTTCAAGATGCTTGGCGTAACAAAGAAAGCTAGCAGAACAGCACAGGCTAGAAGGAATAGCTAAAGCTGCTTCACACCAAAGAGCCGGGGGTGACAACGCAGACATGCCAATTGATCAAGGGGGAGTTAGTCTGCGGCGCGCCTCATCCTCAGTGAGCACGGGCACCCTTTGTCCTCCGGACAGATCGCCAGCAACATCGCCAAGCTGCCGACGTTGCTTAAGCCCAAAGCGGATTGACGGGCGCTTCAGTCAGAAACGGTAGCCGAATAGTCCAGAGCCACAAGCCGCCCGCTAAGACAGCCCCAATCCGATTTTTTGAACTCAAAGGGGCACCCGTCGGGGCGCAGCAGCAAAACGCACTTTCACAAAGTCATAAACCGCGGTCGCCGGTCGTCGGAGCCTGGACACTCGCCTCTGGTGAGGCCTAGGCTCCGCGCAAGCGACGCAAGATCACTTGCGGTCCTTGGTGGACCGCGGTCGACAGGGAAGGGCTGCCCTCACGGGCGGCCCTTCTTTTTTGCGGAGTTCGAGGCCTAAGGACCTCCCCCGCCGGCTTCATTGAAAGATTGTTCAGACCCTTGGCCGCATTTTAGGGGCCATGGGGGTGAGGGTTGCGTATCTCGTAGCAGGCATTGCCATCGCTGCATGCCTGGGGACGCTGGTGGGGTGTGGGGGCGGAGGGACCTTCAACTCCGGCCGGCGCGCGCCCTGGCGCGGCCAGGCCGAGCAAGCCTGCCTCGCAGGCGGCGCGGTGCAGGCTTCGGCCTACGTCCGCCCCATGGCAGCGATCGACGGGCCCGGTGTTTGCGGGCTGGAGCGGCCGCTTCAAGTCTCGGGTCTGCTCGGAGGGCGGGTCGGGATCTCTCCTGCGGCGACGATCGACTGCCCGCTGACCGCGGCGCTCGATCGCTGGGTCGCGGCGTCGGTGCAGCCGGCGGCGCGCCGGTATTTCGGCAGTCGCGTGGTCGAAATCCGGCAGATCGCCTCTTATGGCTGCCGCGGCCGCAACGGCAACAGTTTCGGCAACATCTCGGAGCACGCCTTCGGCAACGCGCTCGATATGGCCGCATTCCGCCTGGCGAACGGCGAAGACATTGTCGTGGCAAAAGCCTGGTGGCGGGGCACGCAGCGCGAGCGGGCATTCTTGCAGGAATTGTTCGCGGGCGCTTGCGCGGAATTCTACACCGTGCTCGGACCGGGTAGCGACCGCTACCACTACAACCACATCCATGTGGACCTCCTGGTCTCCAATGCCAGGAACGGGCGTCACTACTGCCAGCCAGCCCCAGGGCGCGTACCGGTGGCGGAGGCGCCGAGCGATCCGAAAGCCACGGCCTCCGTCAGCCTGATCCCGTTCGTCGGTCCGGGCACGGACTGACCGAAAAGCTGCACACTGTGGCAGGATCGCAACGTTCAAGCCGCGTAAGACCAAGTATGATTGTCGAGTCGGGGGGACCGCACCAAGCGAGCGCGAACAAGGCGTGACCGCGGCCATGAGCTTTTGGGCTCAGGCAGATTGGAGGGGCGACGATGGCGGCCGAATCATTGGTGCAGATGCTTGAAGAGATCGCCGTCGGCCTCAAGGCCGGAGATGAGGAGATCTATGGCTGGCTCCGCCAGCAGCTCAAAGAGTGCGGCGCCAGCGAAATCTCCGTCGAGCTTGCCATGGGAGTGATCGCGAGGCTCTTGCCCGAAGAGGCGCAAGGCAATCTCGAGGCGGCCCAACAGCACGCGCGGCGCTGGGCGCACTAGCCTCCACCTAAAAGAACGTCAGCGGGCGAGAGGCCATAGCCTTGTGAAGCCGCTCCCATTCCGTCTCGCCGCCGGGAAGCCCGAAGCGCAGCCATGAAGGATGCTCGGCGAAGCGGCGGACCAGGATGCCGTTCTCGCCGAGATGCTGGAAGAGTTGAGCCGCCTCCTTGGTCCGCGCCAGGCGAAACAGCGACGTTCCGCCGACGATCTCGAGTCCTGCTTCAGCCAGCAAGACGTCGAGCCTTAAAGCTGCCTCAGCCAGCGAGGCGCGGGTAGCTGTTTTCCATGCCGTGTCGGCCAAGGCCTCTGCACCGATGGCGAGCGCCGCGCCGGAGACTGGCCAGGGTCCGAGCGCCGCGGCGATCCGAGCGGCGATGCTCGGCGCCGCAATGGCAAAGCTCAGCCGCAATCCTGCAAGCCCGTAGAACTTGCCGAAGGAGCGGAGCACCACGATGTTATCGTGCTCGGCCTGAGCGCTGAGACTCGCGCCCTCGGGCGCGACATCCATGAAGGCCTCGTCGACAACAAGAAGTCCGCCGCGCCGCCGCAAACGGTCGGCGAGCGCGAGCAGCGCATCCTTGGCGACGACGCGTCCATCGGGATTGTTCGGATTGACGACGATGGCGATGCGGGCGTCTGCGAGCTGCCCGACCTCGGCAACTTCCACCACAGTGTGGCCGGCAAGCTCAGCCACGCGTCCATGCTCGGCGTAAGTGGGCGCAAGCACCGCCGCCCGGCCGCGCGCCAGCAGGAAGGCCGTTTGCGCCACCAGAATCTGCGAGCCTGGCGCCACCACCACATGGGAGGCTGACGGGGCGCCATAGGCTTTCGCGGCGATCGTGGCGAGATCGGCGAGAGCGGCAGGCTGAGGCAACCGCGTATAGACATCCAACGGGAACTCCGCGATCGGATAAGGCTGGGGATTGATCCCGGCCGAAAGATCAAGGAAAGGTTCGGGCGCGCCGGGAAAAAGCTTCCGCGCGGCGCCGAGATCGCCGCCATGGGCGAGCGGCGCAGAATGGAGGGGAGGCGTCATGGCCGCACCGCTTGCGTTGCTAGCTTTGTTGATCGAGCTCACGGCCGGTTATCCGGACCGGCTGATGCAGTCGATCGGCCATCCCGTCACCTGGATGGGCCGGCTGATCGCCTGGCTCGACCGCCATCTGAACCGAGACACTGCCGGCGCGGAAACGCGCCGCAGGGCAGGGGCCGTGGCATTGCTCGTGCTGCTCAGCGTGGTCGGCGTCGTGGCCTTCGCCATCGAGCAGGTCCTGTTGCTGCTGCCGTTCGGCCTGGTCGCCGTCGCCATTCTCGCCAGCACCATGCTGGCGCAACGCAACCTGTTCATGCATGTCGCCAGCGTGGCCGATGCGCTCGAAGAGGGCGGCATCGACGCCGGCCGCATGGCGGTGGCGCAGATCGTCGGGCGCGATACGGCCATGCTCGACGAGGCCGGCGTCGCGCGCGCGGCAATCGAAAGCTTGGCCGAGAATTTCTCCGACGGCGTGGTGGCGCCGACAATCTTCATGGTCATCGCCGGTCTCCCCGGTGCCGCACTGTACAAGGCGATCAACACCGCCGACAGCATGATCGGC
The DNA here is from genome assembly GCA_022865725.1 of Methyloceanibacter sp. Classification (GTDB taxonomy): domain Bacteria; phylum Pseudomonadota; class Alphaproteobacteria; order Rhizobiales; family Methyloligellaceae; genus Methyloceanibacter. The sequence continues at coordinate 28,203 of JALHTP010000024.1, forward strand.
CATCGCAGCGAACGCCACCAGGATTTCGGCAAGACGGCCGCACAGCTCGATGATTTCGTCAATCTCCCAGGCTCGCGGCTCTCGGCGATGCTGATCGTCGCCGCTGCCGCCATGACCAAGGGCGCCTCGGCCAAAGCGGCCTGGGAAGCGACCTGGCGTGACGGCCCGAAGCACGTTTCGCCCAATGCCGGCTATCCTGAAGCGGCCATGGCCGGGGCGCTCGGGCTCGCGCTGGGCGGTCCTCGCGCCTATGCGGGCACCGAGATGGATGGCGCTTTCATGGGGAACGGGCGGCGCAAGGTGGGCGTAGCCGATATCCGCGCGGCGCTCGATCTCTACGCCCGGGCCGACGGCCTCCTCATCGCTATCGTCTGCGTTCTCGCCGCGCTCATCGCGCTAGGCTGAGCAGCCGGTCAATATCGATATTTGCGGCAAGATGGGCCGCGAGCCTGTCGAGCGTCTCCTCGACCAGCGCTTCGTAAGCGATGGCGGTGCCGCCAGGCGCAAAGCGGGCGAGCCATGCCGCGCGCTGACGATCGTCCGCAAACAGCCCGTGGATGTAGGTGCCGATCACGCGGCCCGAGGCGGACATCGCGCCCTCGGCGTTCCCATCGGCAAAGCGGGCGAAGGGGCGCGCACAATCGGGGCCCGCGGTCAGCCCCATATGCATCTCGTAGCCGGTGAATGGCGCGCCGTCGGAAGAGGTGCCCTCGATCTTATCGAGCCGCTTTTCGTTCGCGAGCGTGGTCTCGACATCGAGCAGGCCGAGCCCGGATGCCGACCCGCGCGGCCCTTCGACGCCCTCGGAGTCATGGATCGCGCGGCCGAGCATCTGATAGCCGCCGCACAGCCCGAGCACGGTGCCGCCGTGGCGAAGATGCGCGGCGATGTCGATGTCGAAGCCTGCCTCGCGCAGCGCGGCGAGATCGGCAATGGTCGCCTTGGAGCCGGGAAGGATGACGAGATCGGCATCGCCGGGCAGCGCTTGGCCCGGGCGTACGCGCACAAGATCGACGCTCGGCTCGGCGTCGAGCGGGTCGAGATCGTCGAAATTGGCGATATGCGGCAGGATGGGGACCGCGATCTTGATGCGCGCCCCCTTTTTCACAGGCCGCGCCGCATCGAGAGCGAGCGCATCCTCAGCTGGCAGAAGCCGCGCGCCGGGGAAGAAGGGAACGAGGCCGAGCACCTCCCAGCCCGTGGCAGCCGCGATCAATGCCATGCCGTTGGCGAAGAGCGCAGGGTCGCCGCGGAATTTGTTGACGAGGAAGCCCACGATCAGCGCGGCATCCTCGGCCTCGATCACGGCCTTGGTGCCGACCAGGCTGGCGATCACGCCGCCGCGGTCGATGTCGCCGATCAGCACGACGGGCACGTCGGCGGCGCGGGCGAAGCCCATATTGGCGATGTCGTTGGCGCGGAGATTGATCTCCGACGCGCTGCCCGCGCCCTCGACCAGCACGATGTCCGCCTCGCCTTTGAGCCTGGCGAAGCTGTCCAGCACGAACGGCATCAGCTCAGGTTTGAGGCGTTGATAGTCGGCGGCCGAGGCTCGGCCATAGACGCCGCCTTGCACCACGATCTGCGCGCCGATTTCGCTTTGCGGCTTGAGCAGCACCGGATTCATATGCACGCTGGGCGCCACGCGGGCGGCGCGCGCCTGCAGCGCCTGGGCGCGGCCGATCTCGCCGCCGTCCTCCGTCACCGCCGCATTGTTCGACATGTTCTGCGGCTTGAAGGGCAGCACCTTCAGCCCGCGCGCGACCAGCGCCCGCGCCAGCCCGGCCACGATCAGCGATTTGCCGACATCGGAGCCCGTGCCTTGGAACATGAGCGCGCGGGCGGGCATAAGATCAGAACTCGATGCCTTCCTGCGCCTTCACGCCGGCCGCGAAATGGTGCTTCACCAGCGTCATCTCGGTGACGAGGTCGGCGGTTTCGATCAGCTCAGGCTTGGCGTTACGCCCGGTGACCACGACATGGAGGCCTGGCCGGCGCGCCTTGAGTGTGGCGATCACCCGGGCGAGATCGAGATAGTCGTAGCGGAGCGCGATATTCAGCTCATCGAGGATGACCAGGCCGAAGCTCGGGTCGGCCATCAAGTCTTCCGCCTTCGCCCAGGCGCGCTCAGCCGCTTCGATGTCACGGGCGCGATCCTGGGTCTCCCAGGTGAAGCCCTCGCCCATCGTGTGCCAGGAGATCTGGTCGCCAAATTTCAGAAGTGCGTCGCGCTCGGCCGTGTGCCAGGCGCCCTTGATGAATTGCACCACGCCGACGCGCTTGCCCCTTCCGAGCATGCGGAGCGCGAGGCCGAAGGCCGCGGTGGACTTGCCCTTGCCGGTGCCGGTGTGGACGATGAGGAGTCCCTTCTCGACGGTCTTGCCGGCGACCTCCTCGTCCTGCACGGCTTTGCGCTTCGCCATCTTGGCGCGATGACGCTCGGCGTCCTTTTCGTCGACGGCCTTGGTCATGGGCCTTTCACCGGAACCGGCAGACCCGCGACCATCATGACCACGCGTGTGGCCCGCGCCGCCAGCCTTTGGTTGAGGATGCCTTGCTTGTCGCGAAACCGGCGCGCGAGCGCGTTGTCAGGCACGATGCCGAGGCCGACCTCGTTGGAGACCAACACGACCCCGCCATCCAGGCTGGACAAGACGGTTTCCAGATATTCGATCTCCTGGTCCATGTCGGCCTCCGCCAGCATGCGGTTGGAGAGCCAGAGGGTCAGGCAATCGACCAGCACCGCCGATCCTGCCGGCACAGCCGCAAGAGCCTTGGCAAGATCGTGCGGCGCTTCGACGGTCCGCCATGCGGCATCGCGCCTTGCCCTGTGAGCCGCTATTCGTTCGGCCATCTCGTCGTCCATTGCCTCGGCCGTCGCCACATAAATCCAAGGCGGCGGATAGGTCGCGATCAGCCACTCGGCATAGCGGCTCTTGCCTGAGCGCGCGCCGCCGAGCACGAGGGTCAACAGCCCCTGCCCGGCGGCGTCACGACGTGCCATGGCTCAGCTTGCGTGGACGAAGCGTCCCCGGAACAGCCCGGCCATTCCGCCGAGCAGCACCCAGAACAGGAGGGTCGTCACCACCACGGCGACGACGAAGCTGTGATGCAAACCCTCGGGGATCGGCGTCGCGAAGCTTGCCGGCTGCGGCGCGCCGATCAGATGCGGCACTACCAGCAGAGCAATCGCGGCAAGGACCGCGACAAGAGACCGCTGATAAACCAAGAGGCCGAGAGCAATCGCCGCGCAGAGCGCGGTTGCGACCCACCAAAGCTGACGCGGAGCAAGTTCCGCCGCCGGCATGGCTGGAAGCTCGGGCGGGAGGCCAAGGCCTGGCGCGAGCGTGAACACGGCAAAGCCGGCCAAGCCCCAGAACACGCCTTGCCGCCAATCCTTGATGCCGCCGAACAATTCGCTCGCGGCGATCAGCAGAAGCGCGAAACCGATGCCGGTGACGATGTTGGCGGCGACCGAGAAGGCCGTCCGCTCGAAGCCGTCGGCAGGGGCCCAGCCTTCCTCCTCGGCTGCCCCGGAAGCTGCCTCGCCATGCGAATGCGCCGACGCGGCGGCCTGGTCGCCATGGTCGTGGGCAGGCGCTCCGGCGCCTTGCTCATAAACCTCGGCTTTGAGGATGAGCGGAACGGTGGTGAGCTGCTGCGCGACCGTCATGCCAAGTCCGGCGATGGCGCCGGCGATGGCTGCAACGAGAACGATGTTGCGAAAATAATCCATGTCGCGCCCTCCTTAGTGGCAAGGAAAGGACATCGAATGGCGATAGTCGTGCGCGGCGTTGTGCACCGCCTCGATGTGGGAAAAGCCCACACCGCCGACGATGAAAATGCCGAGCAGGGCGGCGGCAAAGATCGAAATGACGCGCGCGGTCGTCAGTGCGATGGCGGCGTCGTTGGCGCCACCGGCAAATTTGGTCGGTAACATGCTCATCTTGATCCCCCTGCGCCCTCCACCCGAGGGCACGGTTAAGGTTGAGCCGACGGCAGGTCTCCTGGCTCGCGGGTCAAAGCCTTCCCTCGGCCTTCCCGGAGCGGATGGCTCCAGTGGCAGGTGGAGGGGCGCTCGCCGCTTACAGTTGCGGGGGCAGCCGCGGAATTGGGTAAACCCTCACCGCGTTCCCTTTTACGTCCCGCCTCATGCGGGAACCGACGACGCGAGGACTATAGCTGCCTTCCCGCGCTTCGCAAGCGCGCAGACCCAGAGCGCATTGACAAAGCGGCTGGTGGCCGCCTTAAGTGGCCCCGATCGACGGTCTCTCGAATGAGAGCGAAGAGGGAACGCGGTACGGGGTGTCCCCTAAATCCGCGGCTGCCCCCGCAACTGTAAGCGGCGAGCCGGAGTCACAGAGCCACTGGGGAGGACCCCGGGAAGGCGGCGAAGGCTGAGACCCGCGAGCCAGGAGACCTACCGTCGATTCTGGTCGCTCGCCGGGCGGGGTGCCTCGGAGCGGTTGGTTCGTTGGCGGCCGGTCCGGCTTAAGGGCATGTCCGCCGTCACAGCACCCTTGAAGTCGCGGCGAACCATTTTAGGAGCGGCGTCAGGGTGACTCTCTCCGACACCGAAGAGGACGAGGATCGAGCAATCGAGGCGGCAACCTCGATGACGATCTATGTCTGCATCACCTGTAGGCGCGCCGGCGATCCCGAAGACGGCGTGCGCCCCGGCCTGCTCCTGGCGCGCGCGACGGCCCGCGCCGCCGACGGCACTGGCGTCGTCGTGCGGCGGGTCCGCTGCTTGGCCAATTGCAGCCGCGCTCTCAGCGCGGCGATCAGGCGCAAGGAGGGTTGGACTTACATATTCGGCGGGCTCGACGAGGGGCGGGATGCCGAGGCGCTGATCGAAGGCGCGAGGCTTTTTGCGCGAGCGAGCGACGGCCTCATGCCCTGGCGCGGGCGTCCTGAGATTCTGAAGCGCGGGCTGATCGCGCGCGTGCCCCCCATCGATTTCGAGGAGGAGGAGCGCGAATGAGCGCGCCGCTTGCCCGCA
>JALHTP010000236.1 GCA_022865725.1 Methyloceanibacter sp.
CGCGCCGGGCGTCTCGGCTTCGATCCACGAAGGGCTGGACGAAATGCTCACCGTAATCCGCCTGGGTCCGCCCGACCCACTGCGACGCGCGCTCGGCTGCACCAACTCCACCAGACGCTCATGTGGCGACTCACTCAGAAGGTGAGAGCCAAACCGCTATTCACGGAACAAGCACATCCCTTAGAAAGCACGAGTCGGACGAGACCGCTGTTCAAGAGCTAAGGTTCAATAAAAAACTCTTTGCCATCTTTGGACTACTGATTGTCTGTTTCTTCGTCGGGTGGCTCTTATATGCCCCAACAGCCCATTGGAACCAGCAGATAGAGGGGTCAGGCGGGGGCACTGCGATTGTCCCGATGCCTGTTGAATTTGGCGAGGCAGGCACCGACGGGTGAAGGCTACGCTGCCCGGCTTTGGCGATCAATGGCCTGATCGGCGAGCACCGCTTGCTGATGGCGCAACAAGGCGGCTCTCAGGACCGGGAGCTGCTTGTAGGCCTTCAAGCTGCGGAAGGTCTTTTTGGCCTCCAGCATGGCGGTGCCGGTCCATCGCAAGGCCATCCGCGCATTGCGCCAACGTTTGACGTTGCGGCAGACCTGCCGGAGGACGGCCATCAGGCTCTCGATCGCGTTGGTGCAGCCGAGCGCGCGTCGCAGTGGGTCGGGCAGACCCAGGCGGATTACGGTGAGCATTTCGTCCAGCCCTTCGTGGATCGAAGCCGAGACGCCCGGCGCGTCGTGATCGAGCCGACGCGCTAGGTTTCTGAGAACCCGCTCGGCCTGCTCGGCGGTCGGGCTGTCCCAGGCCTGACGCAGCACCTTCTTGACCCCGGCGTGCAGCGACGGGTCGAGCCGCTCGACGATATTGCGCCCCTTGTGTACCTGGCAGCGCTGGATGAGCGCGAAGCGACCGAAGGTGTCGCGCACCGCCCGGCTCAGCGCCTTGGCACCATCGACGATGAACAGGCGGGCGATGTCCGGTTGCAGCCCGCGCTCGACCAAGTCGGCCAGCAGCGCCTTGACCACGGCGGCGTTCTCCGTCGCCCCCACGGCCAACGCCAGCACGTGTTTTTCGCCGGCCCCGTCGATGCCGATCGCCACCACCAGGACATGATCGCCGACATGCAGCCCGTCGATCTGGATCACCAGCAGGTCGAGCCCCGACAGGTCGCTGGCCAGCCATTCCTTCAGCTTCGCCGTGCTCAGCGCCACGAAGCGCCGCGAGACCGAGGACTTCGTGGTGGCGCGCTTGGCCTGGCCAGCCAGATCGCCGTCCGGAAGCCGCACCGAGCGGGCGTACTTACGCGTCGCCACACCGATCAGCATCTGGTTGAACGCCCAGCGCGACAACAAGTCCGCGTCCTTGATCGCACGCCAGCTGGTCAGCTCCAGCTCCGCTCCACGGCGTTTGCGCACCCGCGGCCGCCGGACCGCCGCTTTGCCGCCGTGGTAATCGATCTCGCTCATCGTCACGCCCCAGCGATGCGCCGCCCGACTGCCGTGGCGTTCGTAGTGCTGGCCGCACAACTGCTCGACATCCTCTGCCAGCATAGCCTCGATCGCCGCGGTCCCAGCCCGCAGGCACAGCCGATCAAAGCTCCCCTTGAAGTCCTCCAGTCCCTCAATAACCAATGGCGTCAACGGCAACGTCCCCGTCACCGTCCCTTGGTTCACGTCCTTGGATGAGATATTCTTCGTCATGGCGTCGATCTCCTCGCTCTTGGTTTGCGATTTGCACCTCAAGCCTAGCGGCCTGAGGCGATCGATGCCTGCCTCCTTATTTCAACAGCGACCGGGACATTCCCCCGAAAGCGTATGATCGAGTACGTGATCGATTACTTGACACTGTCCGAGCCGCATCGATTCATTTTCATCTGCCTTGAGGAACACGCGCGACACTTCGACTTAGACACTTTCTTCAGGGCGAGGACGGTCAACAATTACCACCTGGTTCTTGTGCGCAAGATCACCCGCGGTCCGGCCGACACGGCGCTCAGAGCAAGAGACTTCATAGACAACGGCTCCGAGCTTCTCATAGCGTATTGCGATAGCTTTTTCACAATCGACCCCGCCGACTTTCTGAGGCACTGCCGAGACAGAGAGGCCGAGGGCGGGCTCATTACCTATCCGTCCAGCTCAGCAATGGATGGCTACGCGGAAATTGGCCGCGATGGCCGGGTCCTACGTACGGCAGAGAAGGAGCTCATAAGTCGAACGGCTGCGGCTGGGCTGTACTACTTCTGCAAGGGATCCGACTTTGTTGCGGCTGCGCTCCAGATGCTCGCCGCGAGCGCTGACCACGAAGAGGCGTTCGTCTGTCCCGTCTTCAATGAGATGAATAGGAACGGCAAGCATGTGACCTCATTCCCGATTGAGCGAGAGCAGAGAATCGAGATGGGGACGCCCGTTGACCTGGCACGGTCTCGGGAGTGGCTCATGCAGCAGGAAATTGAGGTCGCGCGTGGGGCTGCACAACAATGCAGTTAGCGAAATTTACCGGTCGCCTGCGGTTGCGGAAGCTGCGCAAGGGGTGGCGACTCTGGAGAAGGGAGGCGAGGGTGCGGCGCGCTTGCGTTGGCCTCCGTCTTTACGGCAAGCAGTTCTTGGACAGCTTCTACCAGTCAAGTGCCGAGGCCGGCATGCATCCTTTCCTGATGTGGGGAACCCTATTGGGGTGCGTACGCGAGGGGAGATTGCTGCCGAATGATCACGACATCGATGTCGGCATTCTTGCGGACGATTATGCCAATAGGGACAGGCTGATTGCAGCAATGCGCAAGCGGGGTTACCGATTGGCCTTCGAAAAGGACTACAAGCTCAGATTCCAGCACCCCGCTTCCGAATTAAGGATGGACGTCGACGTCCTCTATCGCTGGAACGGCCGGATGATTACCTCCGAAACCACGGATGACGGCAGGATCATTGCGACGCATTTTCCTCTAGATGCCTTTCACGATTTGAAAGAAGTTGTTTTCTTGGATGTGCGCGTCTTGATTCCCGAGCCGCCTGAGCCAGTGTTGGCGTGGATCTACGGTGACTGGCGCACGCCTGTCGGCAGGTATCGCAGCGGGCGTGATCTGTGCAATCGGCTCCAGCTCGTTCCAGGGGAACCCCGGCCCTGCATTCCGTCATCCCCACATCGCACGGCGAGAGTTCTGCCAGCCGGGCGCGAGCAGCCTCAGGTCGTATCGCCTTGATTCGCA
>JALHTP010000237.1 GCA_022865725.1 Methyloceanibacter sp.
CACCTCAACCGCCGCGACATCTTCAAACAGAACCGTTCTGCCGCCCTGGCCGAGTGGCGTCAGCTGGCGGCCTGAACGCCCTCAGACCAGCACCCTTCGCAGGCCCGCTCAGGTTTGTCTGACAATGCCGTCCGCTAAACGGTACGAAGCGGGCTCCGGCCTGATCGAGACTATTGGGCTAATCGCGAGTTTGGCGCTACAAGCCCTCGACAACTCTTTTGAGCCTCGCTTGCACCTCCTTCGCCACCTCGGCGAGGCCCGGATTGCCACCTGTGTGTACCGAGAACTTCATCCGCATTGATTAGCTGAAGGAATCACCTAACGTGATGAGCTGTTTTTGATCCGCTGAAAGGCATCCAGAGCACGTTGCCTTGCGGTCGCGTGATCGACAATTGGTAACGCATAGGTTCGTCCAAGATCGACGCCGGCGTCCGCTAGCTCGATTGGGCGCGCGTCCCAGGGCGCGTGCAGCAGGGCATCGGGCAGCTTTGCCAGTTCCGGCACCCAGCGGCGCACGTAGGTACCCTCAGGATCGAATTTTGCGCCTTGCAGTGACGGATTGAATATCCGGAAATACGGCGTCGCGTCGGCACCGCAGCCGGCAACCCACTGCCAGCTCGCTGAGTTGCTCGCGAGATCGGCATCGACCAGCGTATCCCAGAACCATGCCTCGCCACGGCGCCAATGAAGCAGTAGGTCCTTGATCAGGAAGGAGGCTGCGATCATGCGAACCCGGTTGTGCATCCAGCCGGTGCTCCATAGCTCGCGCATCCCGGCGTCGACGATCGGGTAGCCGGTCAGCCCTCGCTGCCACGCAGCTAACCCACTAGCGTTCTCCGCCCATGGAAACGCGGCAAACTCTTTTCGAAGTGGGTTATCCGGCAGTGTCGGGAAATTGAACAACAGGTGATACGAAAACTCACGCCAGGCAATCTCCGAGAGATAAGTCTCCACTCCACTCGGCATTGGGTTCCCGGTTTTTGCCAGAGCTCGGGCTGTGATTGATCGCCAGATTTGGCGTGGACCGATCTCGCCGAAATGGAGATGAGGAGATAGCCGCGAGGTGCCGTTGACGCCGGGCAAGTTTCGCTTGTCTCGATATTCAAACGCGGCACGCTCGACAAAATCATCAAGCCGTTCTTGCGCACCCGCCTCGCCTGGGGTCCACATCGCCCGCATTCCGCTGGCCCAGTCCGGCGCGGTGGGACGCAGGGCCCAGGAGGAGAGTTGTTGGCTATCTGGAAGAACCTTCGGACATGGAATTCTAACCGGAGCCGGTTGCAGCGGATCTAGAACGCCATCCGCTCTGAGGGCCTTCCAGAATGGGGTGAACACCCGGTATGGCTCGCCCTTCTGAGTGCTGAGCGTCCAGGGTTCTCTTATCAGCGCTGAATTAAAGCTGTGGGCCTCAATGCCCCGGCTCTTCAGTGTTGCATTGAGACGTTCACCCCTCGCGGTCGCCCACGGCTCATATCGGCGGTTCCAATAAACCGCGTCGGCGCCGGATTCATTCAACAGCTGACTGATTACAACCTCAGCTTTTCCGCGCCGGAGGATCAGGCGACTGCCGCGCTCGCGTAGATTACTCGAAAGTGCGTCGAGGGACCCGTGAAGCCACCAGCGGGACGCGCCGCCTGGGGCCCACTCGCCGGCATCCGTGTCGTCGAGGATAAAAACGGGTATCACCGACCTGCCACGGGCGACTGCGGCAATCAGCGCCGGGTTATCTGACAGCCGCAAATCCCGGCTGAACCATAGCAGAGTCACCACGGCAACGGCTCGCCGCGATAATCGAAGAAACGGCCCGAAGCCGCCGGCGTTAGTTTATCGATCACCTCGAGCAGACGATTTGCCGCTTCGGAGGGCGAACGGACTTCGAGTCCTCCTTTTGCGAAGGGCGCCGAGAGCTTGCTGTCGACCGTACCTGGATGCAGCGCCACACAGATTGCCTCAGGTCGCCGCCGCTTCAATTCGATCGCAGCCGTTCGGACAAGCTGATTCAACGCGGCCTTTGAGGCCCTATAGCTGTACCATCCGCCGAGACGGTTATCGCCGATGCTGCCGACCTTGGCCGACAGCGTGGCGAAGACGGATTTGCCCTCGCGTGGCATCAGGGGCAGCAGGTGCTTCATCAGCAGCGCCGGGCCAATGGCATTGATGGCGAAACACTTGGCCATATACGCCGCATCGAGCTGTTGCCAGCTTTTCTCCGGTATGGCGCCGTCGCCGTGCAGGAATCCGGTCGCGTCTAAGATGATGCGCGGAGAGGTGCCGAGACTCGAGATGCGGCGAGCGGCTTCGGCGATGGTTTTCTCGCAAGTCAGATCCAAGACTGGTATCTTGGCGCGAGAAAGACCAACTACCTCAGCAAAGCGATCGTCTTCTCGGAGTCGACTCAGCAGGGCGCTACCAACGGCCCCAGAGGCCCCAATTACGACGGCCAGACCACCCTCCGGAAACGATGCCAGTCTGCTGCTGTGTTGCACGCTTGGTGCCTTTGCCTTGGTTTCGGAACACGCAGTTACCTGTGACCAATATTTGAATCGCTTGCACCTGGCGTGAATCCAAACCAGGCATATCCCAACGCCGTCGTTCCGCAACGCGCGAATGTCGATGAATCTCGATGGGGCATTCGAACCGCTAGTATTGCCCAGGCGGACAAGCAAAAATGCTACCGGGTTCGCCAACAAATAGC
>JALHTP010000238.1 GCA_022865725.1 Methyloceanibacter sp.
CCGCGCGGCCGCATCAAGACGATCAAGCGCGCCCGCAAGGCCTGAGCCTTCGTCCAGCTTGGCTGGCGAAGGAATTTCGGTCTCCGCGCTGGATTTTCGCTCCCCAAGAATGCAAGGAATGATAGGTTTTGGGCCCCGATCGGGGCTCTCTTTGCGGGTTCCGCCGACAGCGCCGATCGGCAGTCTAACTCCCGCCGTTTCGTTCAAAATCAGTCTGGGAGGTAAGTTTCATGCAGGTTCTCATCGCGTCAGTCAGAGTCGCCTTCGCTCTCGCTTTTTCTCTCATCTTCATCGACGCCGCAAAGGCCCAACAGCCGGTTGAAGTCGAAACCGACGCGGGCGTCGTCACCATGGTCGTAACCGTCGAGGCGATCGACGCCACCCGGCAGGTCGTGACGCTTGTCGGGCCCCACAATAATTGGGTGGTGGTCAAGGTCGGGCCCGAGCACCTCAAGCTGATCAAGCTCAAGGAGAAGATCACCATCAGCTATGCCGACGAGGTGGCCGTGGCGCTGCGCAAGGTGGACGAGCCCAAGCCGGGAGATACCATCGAGCAGGAAGAAACCTCGGGCATGAACATGAACGCGCCGACCGTCGCCGAGCAGGATTGGGTCGAGGCGACGCCGCAGGGCGCCACCGATCTCACCACCATCGAGATCACCGACACGGTGGCCGCGATCAACAAGCAGCAGCGCAGCATCACCTTCGCCGGCACCGGCGGTAAGACCCGCACCATCAAGGTCGATCCAAGCGTGCAGGGCTTCAATCAGGTCCAGGTCGGCGACATGGTCGTGCTCGAGATCACCCGCGCGGTGGCCGTGAACGTCAAGCCGGTCTAGTCAGTCCGCCGCATCTTTCAGGAACTCCGCGTGACGCCCGGCGTTTTTCGTCGGGCGTCACGAGGAAGGCGAGCTGAAGCTCAAAGCGTGGGGTGGGCAACGGCGACGTCCGTTGCCCACGTTCGATTGGTGGGCACGCTTCGCTTTGCCCACCCTACGCCGCAACCTCGTAGCCAAACTCGGCGGACGACGCAGTGAGCCAGCGCCAGAAGCTTTGCGACACGCTGCGGAACATGGCGATGTCGTAGCTCCGCGTGTCCTCGGTTTGCCAGAGCTGCACGCCCATCAGCGCAATCACGCTGGTGGCGGCGCTGCCCAAGGGGAAGGCCCTTGGGTCGAGGTCGATGGGAAGGCCCTTGGCGAGCACGTCGCGGGCGCGCGGGCCGCTCACTCTGATCACCGTCCGTCCGCCGCTCTGGTCGGAAATCGACGCGAGCCCCGCGAGACGTTGCGCGAGATCCCGCGCGAGTGCCTCGGCGCCAAGACCTTCCGACATGGCGAGCCATTGGCCCGGCCCCGTGCCGACAAAGCCGACCTTAGGCCCCTTTGCGGCACGCGAGCTGTCAGGAAGCTCGACGCCATAGACGTTGGCGATAGCCGCCTTCAAGGAGTCGGCCTGTCCTTTGCGGCAAGCGACCGTGGCGAGGGCGAGCCCGACGCGCTCACTGATGACCACGCCGGGCTCGCCCTCGGCCTTGCCGAAGCGGCCGGGCACGGCGATGCCGGCAAGGGCAGAGACGGGGCGGAGATGCCGGTCAGACACGGAGACGCTCCCCTTCCGGATCGATGAAGCAAGGCGGACGCACCTCGACCAGGACATCGCCGCCCCGCACCGGATCGTAAGCGCGCACGATCTCGCCCAGCCGCTCCGGCCCGCGCGCGAGCAGGCCAAGGCCGAGCCAATGGCCGAGCGAGGGCGAGAACGCGACCGAGGTGACGTAGCCCTGGTCGTTCTTGGCGGTGGGCTCCGCATCTTTCGGAATGAGATGGGCGCCGGCGCGCAAGCGCTCCGCCGGATCGAGAGGCCTTAAGCCCACCAGCGACGGGCGCTCACGATCGGTCAGCGCCGGCCGCGCCGCCATGAAGCGGCCGATGAAATCCTTTTTCGCCGAGAGCATCTTGCCGAAGCCGAGATCGTGCGCGCTGGTCTGGCCGTTCAGCTCGCTGCCGGCCGGGTGCCCCTTCTCGATGCGAAGCACGCCAAGCGCCTCGGTACCGTAAGGCGCGATGCCGTAGGCGGCGCCCGCCTCCAGAATCGCCCGCATCAAACTCTCGCCGAACCGCGCCGGCACGGCGATCTCGTAAGCCAGCTCGCCGGAGAAAGAGAGGCGGTAAAGGCGCCCCGGCGTGCCGCCGCACACCGTGACATCCCCGCAGGCGAGATAGGGAAAGGCGGCATTGGAGAGATCGTGCGCGGAATCGACGACGCCCTGGAGCACGTCGCGCGCGCGAGGCCCGGCGACGGCGAACTGCGCCCATTGCTCGGTGACCGAGACCAGCTCCACGTCGAGCTCGGGCCAGAGGCATTGCTGGCAGAATTCGAGATGCTGCATCACCTTGACCGCGTTGGCAGTGGTGGTGGTCATGAAATAATGATCGTCGGTGAGCCGCGCTGTGGTGCCGTCATCGAGCACGAAGCCGTCCTCGCGCAGCATCAGCCCGTAGCGCGCTTTGCCCACCGGCAGCGTCGAGAAGGTATTGGCATAGACGCGGTCGAGAAAGATGCCGGCGTCCCTCCCCTGCACGTCGATCTTGCCGAGCGTCGAGACGTCGCACACCCCGACCTGATTGTGCACCGTCCACACTTCGCGATTCACCGAATCCTGCGGCTCCTCACTCTTCCACGGATAATAGAGCGCGCGCAGCCACGGTCCCGTCTCGACAAAGACGGCGCCCTGCTCCTCGGCCCAACCATGCGACGGCGCGAGGCGCGCGGGGCGGAAGTCCTGCCCGCGGTGATGCCCGGCAAAGGCTGCGATGGCGACCGGGACAAAAGGCGGGCGAAACGTCGTGGTGCCGACCGCGCCGATATAGCGCCCGGTCACGGACGCAAGCACCGCCGCGCCGTTGGCGTTGGCGGTCTTGCCCTGATCGGTCGCCATGCCGAGCGTGGTGTAGCGCTTGAGATGCTCAGGAATGCGGAAGCCTTCGCGCGCCGCGAGCTTCACATCAGAGACCGTCACGTCGTTCTGGAAATCGACGAAGGCCTTGCCACGGCTTTTGGCGACTTGCCACAGCGGGCTTGCGGTCGCGCTTGCATCCTCTGCGGCGGGAGCGCGCCCTGCCGATGCTGAGAAGCCGCAGTCTGAGGCGGCCGCAGCACCGGCGGATTGGCCCTCGGCAAGGCATGAAGCCAAGCCAAACGCGCCTTTGGCCGCGCCCGCGACACTCATGCCCGGCGGCAGCGTGCCTGGGACGAGCGCTGACAGGCCATCGTTCCACACAGGCTTGCCGTTGAGATGCGTGGTGAGGTGCACAGTCGGAGCCCAGCCGCCAGACATGGCGACGAGGTCGCAATCGAACCGCTCGGTCCTGCCGGCCGCGTCGCTGACCTCGACGCTGTTCACGCCCTGTCGCCCGCGCACGCGCTCGATGACTGAGCCTTTCAGATAGCGCGCGTTTGCCGTCTCGGCCGCTCCTTGCGCTCCCGGCGAAACGCCCTTTCGCGCATCGACGAGCGCTGCCACCTCAACTCCCGCGTCTGCCAAATCGACGGCGGCGCGGAAGGCATCGTCATTGTCGGCGAAGACGACCGCGCGCCGGCCCGGCGCCACTCCATACCGGTTCACATAGCTCCGCACGGCGCCGGCCAGCATGATGCCCGGACGGTCGTTGTCGCCGAACACGATGGGGCGCTCGATGGCGCCGGAAGCGAGCACTGCACGCTTGGCCACGATGCGCCACAGGCGCTGGCGCGGCTCGTGCACTGGCGGCACGGCGACATGATCGTTGACCCGCTCGATTGCGGCATAGGTGCCGCCGTCATAAACCCCGACCACGCTGGTGCGCCGCAGGATGCGGCAGTCGGGAAGGCTTTCGAGCTCGGCCTCGACCGTCTCGACAAAGTCGAGCGCGGGGCGGCCGTCGATCGCATGGCGCTCGGCGAGAAGCCGTCCGCCGAGCCGGAAATCCTCCTCGCACAGGATCACCCGCGCGCCGGATCGCGCGGCGGCAAGCGCGGCGGCCAGCCCCGCCGGCCCCGCGCCAATCACCAGCACATCGCAGAAGGCGTTCGCCTTTTCGTAATGATCGGGGTCCGGGGCATCCGCGGCGCGGCCAAGGCCAGCGGCACGGCGGATCGCCGGCTCATACACCTTCTCCCAGAAGGACGCGGGCCACATGAAAGTCTTGTAGTAGAAGCCGGCGCCGAAGATCGGCGAGAAGATCTGGTTGGCCGCCAGCACATCGAATTTCAGCGACGGCCAGCGATTCTGGCTCGCGGCGTCGAGCCCGTCATAAAGCTCGATAGTGGTGGCGCGGGTGTTGGGCTCGCGGCGCGCACCGTTGCGAAGCTCGACCAGCGCGTTCGGCTCCTCAGAGCCTGCGGCGAGGATCCCGCGCGGGCGATGATATTTGAAGGAGCGGCCGACGAGGCGGATGTTATTGGCGAGCAGCGCCGAGGCGAGCGTATCGCCGCGATGGCCGGTGAGCGGCTGGCCGTCAAAGCTGAAGCGAACCCTCTTCGACCGATCGATGAGGCCGCCTTTGGCAAGGCGGTTGGGCTGGACGGTCATGGCGCGATCGCCCCGCTCGCGAACTCCACTGCGACGATCTCATGCGTGGTGATGTTGCGGGTCACCACCAGCCAGGCATGACAGCCCGCGCTGTGATGCCAGTGCTCCTTGTGCAGCCCGGCCGGATTGTCCCGGAAATAGACGTAATCGACCCAGGCCTCGCGCGCTTCAGGCTCGAGGCTCTGCGGCCGCTTCACGGTGGCGTCGCCGCGATAGGTGAATTCCTCGAGCGCCCGCTCGCCGCAATAGGGACATTTGATCCGCATGGCCTTTCGCCTCAATGCAGGTTCGGTTGCGCGCCCATGCCCTTCTCATCGATCACGCGGCCTTGCGCGAAACGGTCGAGACGATAGGCGGCGGCGAGAGGATGCGGCTCGTTCTTGGCGATCAGATGGGCGAAGCAGAAGCCGGAAGCAGGTGTGGCCTTGAAGCCGCCATAGCACCAGCCGGCGTTGAGATAGAGGCCGTCGATCGGCGTGAGGTCGATGATCGGCGAGCCGTCCATGGTCATGTCGAGCAGCCCGCCCCAGGAGCGCAGGATGCGCAACCGCCCGATCACCGGCATCAGCGCCATGCCGCCCTCGCACACATCCTCGATCACCGGCAGATTGCCGCGCTGGGCGTAGGAATTGTAGCCTTCGATATCGCCGCCGAAGACGAGCCCGCCTTTGTCGGACTGGCTGACATAGAAATGCCCGGCGCCGAAGGTCATCACCACGTCGATCAAGGGCTTCACGCCCTCGGTGACGAAGGCCTGCACCGAATGGCTCTCGATGGGGAGCCGTAAGCCCGCCAGCGAGGCGACGCGCGTGGAGTTGCCGGCGCAAGAGAGCGCGACCTTCTTAGCGCCGATGAAGCCCTTCTCCGTCTCGACGCCGATCACGCGACCATTCTCGATGCGAAAGCCCGTGGCGGCGCAATTCTGGATGATGTCGACGCCGCGCCCGTCGGCGGCCCGCGCATAGCCCCAGGCGACCGCGTCATGCCGCACCGTGCCGCCGCGCTTCTGCAACAGTCCGCCGCGGATAGGAAAGCGCGCATTGTCGAAATCGACGAAGGGCACGAGCGCCTTGACCTGCTCGCGGTCGAGCAGCTCGGCATCGACGCCATGCAGCCGCATGGCGTTGCCGCGCCTGGCATAGGCGTCGCGCTGCGGGTCCGAATGGAAGACGTTCAGCACGCCACGCTGGCTGACCATGGCGTTGTAGTTGAGATCCTGCTCCAGCCCCTCCCAGAGTTTCATCGACCATTCGTAGAAGGGGAGATTGCCGGGGAGCAGATAATTAGAGCGGATGATGGTGGTGTTGCGCCCGACATTGCCGGAGCCGATATAGCTTTTCTCCACCACTGCGATATTGGTGATGCCGTGTTCCTTGGCGAGATAATGCGCGGTGGCGAGCCCATGCCCGCCGCCGCCCACGATCACCACGTCATAAGCGGGCTTAGGTTGCGGCTCGCGCCAGATCGGCTTCCAGTTTCGGTTGCCGGTGACGGCATTGGCGAGCAGGCTGGCGAGCGAATAGCGCATCTTTGTATCTTGCGCCACGCCGCATCCCCCGATTGACATTTCGCGCCGCTTAATTGACATTCTGCGACATGAGTGCAAGACGAGCCGCACAGTCTGCGGGAGCCAACGGGCCCCGGCCCCCCGCGCAAGAAAGCCCGCAAACGGTGGGCTTCCTGCTCGTGCCTGGCTTTGCGCTGATGTCCTACACGGCGGCGGTCGAGCCTTTGCGCGCCGCGAATTTGATCTCGGGCCGGGAGCTTTACCGCTGGTGGCAGGCGGCGCCCGGCGGCAAGCCGGTCATGGCCTCGAACGGCCTCGCCATCATCCCCGATTGCGGCACCAACAAAGAGCGCGAGGCGGACATGGTGTTCGTCTGCGCCGGCGGCAATCCGGCGATCTTCGACGACCGCTCCGTGTTCGCCTGGCTCAGGCGGCTCGCGCGGAAGGGCGTCACCATCGGCGGCATCTCGGGCGGACCCTACGTCCTTGCCAAAGCGGGGCTGCTCGATCAGCGCCGGGCGACGCTGCATTGGGAGCATCTGCCGGCGTTCCGCGAGGCCTTCCCCGATGTCGCCGTCGTCCCCTCTCTGTTCGAGATCGACGGCAACAGGATCACCTGCTCGGGCGGCATCTCCGCGCTCGACATGATGGTCGCCATCATCGAGCGCGACCACGGCCGCCAGCTCGCGGCTGCCGTCGGCGACTGGTTCCTGCATACCCATATCCGCGAGG
>JALHTP010000239.1 GCA_022865725.1 Methyloceanibacter sp.
CCCTTTCTCTATCTCGTCTTCCCGCGGCTCTGGGCCATCGCGCGCGAGCGCGGCCATGTGACCGCCGCCGACTTCGTGCGCGACCGCTTCGGCAGCCGCACGCTGGCGCTCGCGGTGGCGGCGACCGGGATTGTCGCCACCATGCCCTACATCGCTCTGCAACTCATCGGCATGGAGGTGGTGATCGGCGCGCTCGGCTTTCCGACCAAGGGATTTGCCGGGCATTTGCCGCTGTTCATCGCCTTCATCGTCTTGGCCGCCTTCACCTATACCAGCGGGCTAAGGGCGCCGGCGCTGATCGCCGTCGTCAAGGATGCGCTGATCTTCGTGACCATCTTCGCCGCCGTAGTGATCATCCCGGCGAAACTCGGCGGCTATGGCGCGATCTTCGCCGCTATCCCGCCCGAGAAGCTGATCCTGCCGCCCGCGACCGCCGAGAATCTCGGCAAGCAGAGCGCCTACGTCACTCTGGCGCTCGGCTCGGCGCTGGCGCTCTTTCTCTATCCCCACGCCATGACCGGTGTTCTCAGCGCCTCGAGCGGGGACGTGATCCGGCGGAACGCGGGCCTGCTTGCCGCCTATTCCTTCGTTCTCGGCCTGATCGCGCTGCTCGGCTACATGGCCATCGCCGCCGGCGTGGATAAGGACCCGGCCTATGCCGCCGGCTTCGCCGAATATGGGTCGAATTTCGCCGTGCCCGCGCTGTTTCTTGCGTCCTTCCCGTCCTGGTTCGTCGGCGTCGCCTTCGCCGCCATCGCCATTGGCGCGCTGGTGCCCGCCGCCATCATGTCGATCGCTTGCGCCAATCTCTACACCCGCAATTTCTATAAGGAGTTCCTGCGCCCCGATTGCACCGAGGCCGAGGAAGCCCGCACGGCCAAGCTCGTCTCGCTGGTGGTGAAGGTCGGCGCGCTGGCCTTTATCCTCGCCATCCCGCAAGCCTATGCCATCCAACTCCAGTTGCTCGGAGGCATCTGGATCATCCAGCTCCTGCCGCCGATCCTGCTCGGCCTCTATACGCGGTCGTTCAATGCCTACGCCTTGTTGATCGGCTGGGCCGCCGGCATCGCCATCGGGACCTATATGGCCTCAACGCAGCACTTTATCTCGTCGACCTATCCGCTCACCGTCTTCGGCGTCACCGTGCCGGGCTATGCGGCGCTCTACTCGGTGGTGATCAATTTCCTCGTTGCCGCGGTGTTGTCGCCTGTGTTCGACCTCATGGCGCGGAAGAGCGCCGCCTCGGCCGCGCGCTGAACGGAACCCGGGCCGCGCCTAAGCGGTTCTCGACGAGAGCGAATTTCTGCTAGGTTCAGCCGTCGCGACTCAAAAAGCCGCTTTACCGGGAGGAGATCTGACCAATGGCAAACGACAACCAGGGCAGCAGGGCGTTTCTTGCGATCGTATTGGGCGGCATCGTGCTCGCGCTCGTCATCGCTGCCTATTTCATGTACGGGCACAAAGGCGACACGGGCGTGAAGGTCGAGCAGCCCGCCTCCGAGCAGCCCGTCGAGACGCCGCCCGCGCCACCGGCCGAGCCTCCTGCCGCCGAGGTGCCCGCTGCGCCACCGGCAATGGCGCCCGCCGAGCCTCCTGTCAAAGAGACGCCGGCCCCAGAGGAGGCGCCCGCGCCACAGAATCCGTAGAGCCCGATCCGTAGAGCTTGATCCGTAAAGCTTGCGCGACATTGGGGGCGGCCTTGGACAGGGCCGCCCCTTTGCCGTTTACGCGTGCCTCTAGGTCATTTCGCCGCTCCGTTCATCTGAGGTTCAGGCCGTGCCATCCTGCGGCTCACGCCCTGGAGCGAGCGCAAGCGCACGCAGCAGGAGATCGGGCGCTCGATCACGCCGCAGATGTCCGCCGTTCCCGGTGTCGTCGCCTTTCCCAGCAATCCCCCGCCGCTTGGCCAAGGCGCCCGCGACAAGCCCGTCAATATCGTCATCCAGACCTCGCGGCCCTACGAGGAGCTGCAAAAGATGGTCGACGCCATGCTGGAGAAGGCGCGGGACTATCCCGGCCTGGTCGACCTCGACAGCGATCTGAAGCTCAAGTCGCCGCAACTCGACATTGCCGTCGACCGGGAGAAGGCGGCCGCCACCGGCGTCGAGATCGACACGCTCGGCCGCACCCTCGAGACCCTGCTTGGGGGGCGGCAGGTGACGCGTTTCAAGCGACGGCGAGCAATACGACGTGGTGGTGAAGATCGCCGATATCGACCGGCAGAACCCGGAGGATCTCCGCCGCATCTATGTCAGCGTGCGCGACAACGCGATGGTTCCGCTGTCGAACCTGATCTCGATCAAGGAGACGGTCGAGCCTGCCGAATAGAAAATGCCGGGATCGGGGCGCGCTTTCGGGCTGCGTAGCGAGTGGCGCCGGCAAAAAAAGAAGAGCCCCGGCGCGGGGAGTGCCAGGGCTCGTACGCATTACACAGAACGCACTACCGGCCCAGACTAACTACAACTGGGCAACTACACCATGCCTTGGGCCTGTGGCAGTTTTTTGACGATTCCTTGTCAATCTCGTCAATAGCCACAAGCATTTGCGGGCGCGCTTTCACACCGCGTGACGCCTCACGCGCAGCCCGCCATACGTCTCAACGTCCGCGCGGCCAAGGAGTTCCCGCGCGGGAGCCATCAACCCTTGTGCGCCGCCTCGCCCCATGCACAATGATCGAAAATCGGGCAGTC
>JALHTP010000240.1 GCA_022865725.1 Methyloceanibacter sp.
CGGTATAAGGCACGCCTTCGATGCGAAGCACCTTCATGTGCTCGGCGATGTCGCCGTAGTCGAGCGCGCGCCTAGCAAGGAAGGGATAGCCCGGCATCACCGATTCCGGGACGATGGCGCGCGGATCGGTCATGTGCGCCACATGCCACTCATCGGAATATTTGGCGCCGACCCGGGCGAGATCGGGGCCAGTGCGCTTCGACCCCCATTGAAAGGGATGGTCGTACATGCTCTCGGCGGCGAGGCTGTAATGCCCGTAGCGCTCGACCTCGTCACGCAGCGAGCGGATCATCTGGCTGTGACAGAGATAGCATCCCTCGCGGATATAGATGTCGCGCCCGGCAAGCTCGAGCGGCGTATAGGGCCGCATACCCGAGACCTTCTCGATCGTCGAGCTCAGCCAGAACAGCGGCGCGATCTCGAACAGCCCGCCGATGGCGACCGTGACGAGGATTCCGAGCAGAAGCAGGATCGAGCTCTTCTCGAGAACTTGATGTTTTGACCAGTCCATGCGCTCCCTCCCTACTCGGCCGGCACGGGACGGAACTCCGGCGCCGCCGCGATGCGCGGCTGCTCCGCCGCATCCACCGGCTCATCGCCGCGAATGGTCCGCCACACATTGTAGGTCATGAGCAGCGCTCCAATCACGAAGAGCAGGCCGCCGATGGCGCGGATGACGTAGAAGGGATGCATCGCCTCGACCGTCTCGACGAAAGAATATTCGAGGAAGCCGAGACTATCGTAGGCCCGCCACATCAGGCCTTGCAGGATGCCCGACACCCACATCGAGGTGATGTAGAGAAGGATGCCCAGCGTCGCGACCCAGAAATGCCACTCGACCAGACGCTGCGAATAGAGCGCCTTGCGATGCCATAGCCACGGCACGAGACAATAGACCGCACCGAAGGTGATGAAGGCCACCCAGCCGAGCGCGCCCGAATGCACATGCCCGATGGTCCAGTCGGTGTAGTGCGACAGCGCGTTGACGGACTTGATGCTCATCAAGGGTCCCTCGAACGTGGACATGCCGTAGAACGCCACGGCGACGACGAGCATGCGGATGACGGGGTCGGTCCTGAGCTTGTCCCACGCGCCCGAGAGCGTCATGAGCCCGTTGATCATGCCGCCCCAAGACGGCATCCACAGCATGATGGAGAAGGTCATACCGAGCGTCTGCGCCCAATCGGGCAGCGCCGTGTAATGCAGATGATGCGGTCCGGCCCAGATATAGAGGAAGATCAGCGACCAGAAATGCACGATGGAGAGCCGGTAGGAATAGACCGGCCGGTCGGCGCGCTTCGGCACGAAATAATACATCATGCCGAGGAAGCCGGCGGTGAGGAAGAAGCCGACCGCGTTGTGGCCGTACCACCACTGGGTCATGGCGTCCTGAACGCCTGAATAGATCACGTAGCTCTTCGAGCCGAGCAGCGAGACGGGCACCGCCAGATTGTTGACGATGTGCAGCATGGCGACGGTGACGATGAAGGCGAGGTAGAACCAGTTCGCCACATAGATATGTGGCTCCCGCCGGCGCGCGAGCGTGCCGACAAAGACGAGGAAATAGACCACCCAGACCAGCGTCAGCCAGATGTCCACATACCATTCCGGCTCGGCATATTCCTTGGACTGGGTGACGCCGAGCAGGTAGCCCGTGGCCGCCAGCACGATGAAAAGCTGGTAGCCCCAGAACACGAACCAGGGAGACCAGCGCCCGGCAAGCCGCGCGCGGCTCGTGCGCTGCACGACATAAAAGGACGTGGCGATCAGCGCATTGCCGCCGAAGGCGAA
>JALHTP010000241.1 GCA_022865725.1 Methyloceanibacter sp.
TGTCGAATGTTTGTGCCGCCTGGCTGAACACGTAAGATCTGGCGGAAGGACAGACAACCACGTTTGCGCACTTTCGTTACCTAGCTCTAGCAGAGCTGGCCTCAAGAATCTGCACAGGACGTTAAGTGGAGTTTCTGCCTGACGGCGGGCAAGATTGGCCCGCGAATCAGGAGAGACGATGAGCAAAAGACCGCGCCGGAACCACACACCGGCCTTCAAGGCGAAAGTGGCGCTTGCCGCCATCAAGGGCGAGATGATGCTGTCTCAGCTGGCAGAGCATTTCGACGTCCACCCCAATCAGATCACGACGTGGAAAGCGCAGCTTCAGGACGGGGCTTCCGACGTGTTCGGTCCCGGCGGCGGCAACGGAGTGGCACAGCCCGCCGTCGATTTGAAGTTGCTGCACGCGAAGATCGGCGAGCTGACGCTCGAGAATGATTTTTTAGAAGGGGCGCTCAGCAAGGCCGGTCTGCTGAGCGCAAAGCGATGATTGACCGTGAGCACGATCTGTCGATCAGCAAACAGGCGACGGCGCTGAACATCAGCCGTGGCAGCGTCTACTATCTGCCTCGACCGGTGTCTGCCGCAGACCTCGCGCTCATGCGGCGGATCGACGAGCTGCATCTGGAGTTTCCTTTCGCGGGCTCGCGGATGTTGCGAGGCCTGCTGGCTGCCGAGGGGTGCAGAAGCGGCCGTCGGCATGTCAAAACGCTGATGCGGCGGATGGGGATAGAGGCCCTCTATCGCCGTCCGCGCACGACGAAGCCCGAGCCCGGCCACAAGATCTACCCGTATCTGCTGCGCGGGATGGCGATCAAGCGGCCGAACCAGGTGTGGGCGATGGACATCACTTATATCCCGATGGCGCGCGGCTTCGTCTATCTGGCTGTCGTGCTCGACTGGTTCAGCCGTCGCGTGCTGTCGTGGCGGCTGTCGATCACGATGGAAGCGGCATTCTGCGTCGAGACACTGGAGGATGCGTTGGCTCATCACGGCAAGCCGGACATCTTCAATACGGACCAGGGGTCACAGTTCACCGGCCAGGCCTTCACCGGCGTGCTCGCCAACAACGGCATTGCGATCAGCATGGACGGCAAAGGGGCTTGGCGGGACAATGTCTTCGTCGAGCGACTGTGGCGCAGCGTCAAATATGAGGAGGTGTATCTGCGGGCCTACGACAGCGTCAGCGAAGCCCGCGCTTCGATCGGGCGTTACCTAGACTTTTACAACGGCCGGAGACCACACTCGAGCCTTGACGGCACGACACCCGATCAAGCCTACTTCACGCCGCTGCCCCTCCGCTTGGCAGCCTAACCCCGGCAGACGCTCCACTTATCGACGCGGAGATTCTGTTCAGACAACCGGGGCCAGCTCTCGGTTCTGGCCCCTGGCAAGGCGTCCCACAAAGGGCGCCCTTAGACACCGCACAGCTTCGCACCCGACCCTGCGCTGGGCTATGGACTCTTCGAGTCGGTCGTTGCCGGTGACTCCGTGTTCGACTGCGGTGTATTCGGCGCAACATGTTTGCGGCCGCTATAGCCAATAATAAGAATCGCAATCAACAGGATTGCCGACACAA
>JALHTP010000242.1 GCA_022865725.1 Methyloceanibacter sp.
CTCGGGCGCATTCTGGGTCATAGCCGTGCTGATCGGCTCGGTGATGTGGATCCTCGATGCGGCCTGGGGCTGGCATCCGCAAGGCTGGATGGTGAAGCTGCTCGGCTACCATGACGCGTATGCTTCCGGCGTCGTTCATGCCATCGCCGGCGCCGCGGCGCTTGCCTTTTTGATCGTGCTCGGTCCCCGCATCGGCAAATTCCGGGCCGACGGAACGCCGCGCGATCTACCTCCCCATAATACCTGGCTCGTATGCATCGGCCTGTTCCGTATCTATACGGGCTTCTGGGGCTTTTATGCCGCGTGCAACATCCCGATCATCTCGCCCGCGACCATCGCCGGTCAGATCACCGGAGAAACCTGGACGGCGACGAACATCTATCTCGCGCCAACCACGCTTTCGGCGATCACCTTCAACTTCCTGATGTCGCTGTCGGGCGGTATGATGGGCGGCTATCTCGTCTCCAGGGGCGATCCTTACTGGACGTTCTCATGCGGGTTGTGCGGCATCATTGCCACCTCGGCCGGCAACGATCTCTACCATCCGATTCAGGCCATGCTGATCGGCGCCATCATCCCGGTCTGCTGCTACAAGCTGCACTATTTTGTCGAACGCCGGTTCAAGATCGACGATGCGGTGGGCGCTGTCGCGGTGCACGGCTATGGCGGATTCCTCGGCGTGGTCGTTGCGGGCTTCATGCTGTGGGGACAGCCGTCCTCTCCCTATGAAGGCTTCGCGCATATCAATCCGCTCGGCAATTTCGCCGGTGCTTGCTTGATGTTCCTGCTCGGCTTCATCCCGGTCTGGATCGCCTGCAAGATCATGGATGGCATGGGCCTGTTACGCGTGCCGGCGAAAGTAGAGCTCGAGGGTGTGGACTTTGCGCTCAACCAAGCTTTCGAGGCCTCAGTCCGCGAAGTGGGCAAGGTCGAGAAGGCGATGATCAAATAGAGATCCGAGAGGAGAGCCAAAAAATGTCGACCAATGGAATGACAAGCTGGGCCGTCGACCTCAAGGATGTCGGCGCAATCTATCCCTTCCAGGGAACGGAGGTGCTCCTGGTCATCATCGGGCTTATCTTCTGGATCGGCTGGCACATTATCCAGACGCGCCAGGAGAATGCAGAAATTGCAGCCGATATGAAGGCCGACCGGAGCGGCGACGAAACCAGGTCGTCGATTGATCGCTATTTCTAGACGACTCGCATAAAAGACCCGTTGATTGGTCGAGGCGCCGGCAGCAATGCCGGCGCCTCAATCTTGTCACGGCCCTACTCGGCGACCAACCACCACATCAGAGCGAAAGGGGGGCCAGCATAAATAAGGGCTTCGGCGTCTGACAAGACCGGGCCGATGCTGTCACCAAAGGCGCCGCCAAGCGGCCTCGTCCTCCGGCTTCGGGTGACGAATAAGCAAGGCTCGAGCCGCGTCTCTAGCAGTCGAGGGTGTTGGCGCGCTCCCAGTCGGTGAGGTGACGCGAATACTCGTCCCACTCCCTGGTCTTGAGCTTGATGTAGGAATTGACGAACTCGTCGCCAAGCTCGCGCCGCAGCAGCTCTGAGCGCTCGGTGATCCGCAGCGCATCGAGCAGGTTGAGGGGCAGCTTCTTGGTGCCGGCCGGCGCCTTGTGGCTTTCGGTGTACATGTCGATGTCGAGCGGCTTGCCGGGATCGATGTTGCGCGCGATACCGTCGAGCCCCGCGGCAAGCAGCGCGGCCGGCAGGAGATAGGCATTGGTGGCGCCATCGGCGAGCCTGAACTCGAAGCGTCCGCCGCCCGGTATCCTGATCATATGGGTGCGGTTGTTGCCGGCATAGGTCACCGTGTTGGGCGACCAGGTAGCGCCGGACGTCGTAACCGGCGCGTTGATGCGCTTATAGGAATTGACCGTTGGATTAGTGATCGAGCAAAGCTCGGATGCCGCATTCATCACCCCGCCAATGAAATTATAGGCGCTGCGCGAAAGCCCGAACCCGTCATTCCTGTCCTCGAAGGCGTTCTTGCCGCCCTGCCACAGCGAAAGATGCACATGGCAGCCGCTGCCGGTGAGGTTGAGGAAGGGCTTCGGCATGAAGGTGGCGCGGAGCCCGTGCTTCTCGGCGATGGCCTTCACCATATATTTGAAGAAGGCCATCCGGTCGGCGGTGAGCAGCGCGTCGTCGAACTGCCAGTTCATTTCGAACTGGCCGTTGGCGTCCTCATGGTCGTTCTGGTAGGGGGCCCAGCCGAGCTCGAGCATGGAGTCGCAAATCTCGCTGATCACGTCGTAGCGGCGCATCAGCGCGGCCTGATCGTAGCAGGGCTTGGTAGCGGTATCGGCCGTGTCGCTGATCGCCGACCCGTCCGGCTTCAGAAGAAAGAACTCGCATTCGACGCCGGTCTTCAGCGTAAAGCCCGCCTTCGCCGCCTTGGCGATCATCCGCTTCAGGATGTTGCGGGGTGCGTGCTCGACGAGCTTGCCGTTCATGTAAGGGTCGGCGGCGAGCCAGCCGACCTCGCGCTTCCAGGGAAGCTGGATCAGGCTCGCGGCGTCGGGAATGGCGAGCACGTCGGGATCGGCGGGCGTCATGTCGAGCCAGCTGGCAAAGCCGGCGAAGCCTGCGCCATCCTTGGCCATGTCGGTGATGGCGGCGGCCGGCGCGAGCTTCGCCCGCAGCGCGCCGAACAGATCGACATAGGAAATCAGGAAATATTTGATCCCGCGCTCGCGGGCCTCGACTGCAAGATCAACCGGCATGTGACTCCCCTATGCGTTACTGCAAGAGGCTTGGCTCAGCCTCCTCATTCAAATGACGATCTCGATCCCGGAATCCAGTCCGTGCCGGCCAGCGGCACGCGTGCCATGGCGGCCGCCTCGACGGTCAGCGCCACGAGATCCTCGGGCTCGAGATTGCGCACATGGCTCTTGCCGCAGGCCCGCGCGATGGTCTGCGTCTCGAGC
>JALHTP010000243.1 GCA_022865725.1 Methyloceanibacter sp.
CGGCGATGGTCCGCGCCAGCATCGGCACCCCGCCAATAGCGCAATATTGCTTGGGGCGGCCCGCCTCGCCTGCTGCCCTCGCGCCCCGACCCGCGGCGACGATGAGCGCCGCCACACTCACGAGCGGGCCCTCGCGGATGGCTTAACCCCGAGACTCATAAAAAGGCTGCACTGCGGCAAGACGAGTGCTGCTCGCGCGGGAAATCCCTCGTATTGTGCCCAATTAAAGATCATGAGGCCCGCTTGCATAACATTTGTGCATCCTCGGTCAGAGCGGCTACACCGGACGAGCAAAGGATACACCGCTTGAGCGGCCCGACCAAAAAACCCAATCTGCGGCGCGTCGGCCAACCTCAGCCGATTCAGGCCGATGCACTGCTCGGCGCGCTGCCGCATCCGCTCCTCGTCATCGGCGAGGGGCTGACCATCGTATACGCCAACACCGCGGCGGAAGATTTCTTCCAGATGAGCGCCGGCGTGCTGTGCCGCCGCTCGCTCACCGATATGGTCGCCTTCGGCAGCCCGCTCATCGCTCTCGTCGAGCAGGTGCAGCGAAACGGCACCACGGTCAACGAATATGCCGTGGATCTCGGCTCGTTCCGCTTCGAGGCGCCCAAGCTCGTCGATCTCTATGGCGGGCCTGTCAGCGAGATGCCCGGCCGCGTGCTGATCATGCTCCAGCAGCGGAGCATGGCGCAGATGATCGAGCGCCAGCTCACCCATCGCGGCGCCGCCCGCTCGGTGTCCGGTCTGGCCGCGGTGCTGGCTCACGAGATCAAGAACCCGCTCTCCGGCATCAGGGGTGCGGCGCAGCTTCTGGAAGCCGAGCGCACCGACAGCGACCGCACCCTGACCCAGCTCATCTGCGCCGAGTCGGACCGCATCTGCAAACTGGTCGACCGCATGGAGATTTTCGGCGACGAGCGGCCCTTGCAGCGCGAGCCGGTGAACATTCATGACGTGCTCGATCACGTGAAGCAGATCGCGCTCACCGGTTTCGCCCGCCAGATCAAGTTCGTCGAGAACTACGATCCCTCGCTGCCCCCCGTGCCGGGCAGCCGCGACAAGCTGATCCAGGTGTTCCTCAACCTCGTCAAGAACGCCGCCGAGGCGATCGGCGAGGAGAGGGCGGACGGCCAGATCACGCTCACCACCTCCTTCCGTCCCGGCGTGCGCCTCTCGGTGCCGGGCAGCCAAGCCCGCGTCAGCCTGCCGCTCGAGATCGCGGTGGAGGACAACGGCGCGGGCGTGCCCACGGACCTCATGCCGCATCTGTTCGATCCCTTCATCACCACCAAGCCGTCGGGCACCGGCCTCGGGCTTGCGCTCGTCGCCAAGATCATCGGCGACCATGGCGGCATCATCGAATGCGACTCGCGGCCGCGCTTCACCGTGTTTCGGGCGCTGATGCCGATGGCTGAAAGCGAAGCGTCGCAGGGCAGGCAGGCATAGGACCCATGGCCAAAGGCAACATCCTCATCGCCGACGACGACGCTGCGATCCGCACCGTCCTGAACCAGGCGCTCGCCCGCGCCGGCTACGCGCCGCGCGCCACCGGCAACGCGGCGACGTTGTGGCGCTGGATCAGCCAGGGCGAGGGCGATCTCGTCATCACCGACGTGCTGATGCCCGACGAGAACGCCTTCGATCTCATTCCGCGGGTGAAAAAGCTCCGACCCGATCTGCCGATCATCGTCATGAGCGCGCAGAACACCTTCATGACCGCGATTACCGCGGCGGAGCGGGGGGCCTATGAATATCTGCCCAAGCCCTTCGATCTGAACGAGTTGGTCGCCGTCGTCGGCCGCGCGCTCGCCGAGCCCCGACGCAAGACCCAGCGCCTCTCCGCCGAGACCAATGAAGGCCTGCCGCTGATCGGCCGCTGCCCGGCCATGCAGGACATCTATCGCGTGCTTGCCCGCCTCACCCAGACCGACCTCACGGTGATGATCACCGGCGAGTCGGGCACCGGCAAGGAGCTTGTCGCCCGGGCGCTGCATGAATACGGCAAGCGCCGCAACGGGCCCTTCGTCGCCATCAACATGGCGGCGATTCCCCGCGAGCTGATCGAGTCGGAGCTGTTCGGCCACGAGAAGGGCGCCTTCACCGGCGCCCAGAACCGCCATGTCGGACGCTTCGAGCAGGCCGAGGGCGGCACGCTGTTTCTCGACGAGATCGGCGACATGCCGATGGAGGCGCAGACGCGGCTCCTGCGCGTCTTGCAGGAAGGCGAGTACACGACCGTGGGCGGCCGCACGCCGATCCGCACCAATGTCCGCATCATCGCCGCCACTAACCGGGAGCTCCAGCAGCAGATCGACCAGGGCCTGTTCCGCGAGGATCTGTTCTATCGGATCAATGTTGTGCCCTTGCGGCTGCCGCCCTTGCGCGAGCGGCTGGAGGACATTCCCGATCTCGTGCGTCACTTCCTCGGCATCGCCGAGAAGGAGGGGCTGCCGTCGAAGAGCTTCGAGCCTCAGGCCATCGAGCGCCTCAAGCGCTTTCA
>JALHTP010000244.1 GCA_022865725.1 Methyloceanibacter sp.
ACGTCGCCTTACGTGAAGAATCTCAAGCTGCTCGGCATCGACGCCAGCATCCGCATGGTCGATCCCGCGCAGTATCAACAGCGCCTCAAGGACTTCGATTTCGACATCACCACCGAGCGCTATGTCATGCGCAACACGCCCGGCGTCGAGCTCAGGAGCTACTTCGGCTCCGCCGCGGCCAAGATGGACGGCTCGCTCAATCTTGCCGGCATCGCCGATCCCGCCGTCGATGCCCTGATCGAGCGCGTCATCGCCGCCAAGAGCCGCGAGGAGCTCAACGTTGCGTCGACCGCGCTCGACCGCGTGCTGCGGGCCGGCCATTATTGGGTGCCGCACTGGTACAAGGCCTCGAACTCGATCGCCTATTGGGACAAATTCTCGCGGCCCGAGACCAAGCCGCGCTTCGACCGTGGCATCCTGGACACCTGGTGGTATGACGAGGCCAAAGCTGCCAAACTGACGGCAAATGTCGCGAGCACTCCCGATGCCGCGGCACAGCCGACCTCGCGGCGCCCGCTTCTGATCCTCGCCGCCCTGATCGGGCTCGGGCTCGCGGTTTACTTTGTCGTGCGACGGAGAAGGCCTGCCCGAACGCCATGACCGCCTATATCCTTCGCCGCATTCTGCTGATCCTGCCGACCATGCTCGGCATCATGCTGCTGACATTCGCCATGGTGCAGTTTGCTCCCGGCGGCCCGGTGGAGCAGCTGATCGCCAAGCTCAGCGGCACCGACCCGGGGGCCACGGCGAATTTCAGCGGCGGCGGCGGCGATTTCTCGGGGCGTCCCGGCCAAGGCGGCGTCCCCGGCGACGTGTCGGCGCCCTCCAAATATCGCGGGGCGCAAGGGCTCGACCCCGAGTTCATCGCCATGCTGGAGAAGCAGTTCGGCTTCGACAAGCCGGCATATGAGCGCTTCGGTATCCTGTTGTGGAACTATCTCCGCTTCGATTTCGGCGAGAGCTATTTTCGCGACACCAGCGTGCTCAATCTCATTCGCGAAAAATTGCCGGTGTCGATCTCGCTCGGGCTTTGGATGACGCTGCTCTCCTACGCCATCTCCATCCCGCTCGGCATTCGCAAGGCGGTCCGCGACGGCTCCCGCTTCGACGTGTCGACGAGCGCGGTGATCATCGTCGGCTATGCCATTCCAGGATTTCTCTTCGCGGTGTTCATGATCGTGCTGTTCGCCGGCGGGTCCTTCCTGCAGGTCTTCCCGTTGCGCGGGCTCGTGTCGGAGAATTGGTCAGAGCTGCCCTGGTATCTGAAGATCACCGACTATTTCTGGCATCTGACGTTGCCACTGGTCGCCATGGCCTTGTCGGCCTTCGCCACGACGACCTTTCTCACCAAGAACTCGTTCCTGGAGGAGATCAGGAAGCAATATGTGATGACGGCGCAGGCCAAGGGGCTGACCGAGAACCAAGTGCTGTACGGGCACGTGTTCCGCAACGCGATGCTGATCGTCATCGCCGGGTTCCCGGGCGCCTTCATCGGCGCCTTCTTCGCCGGCTCGCTCCTGATCGAGACCATTTTCAGCCTCGAGGGAATCGGACTGCTCAGCTTCGAATCGCTGGTGACCCGGGACTATCCCGTGGTGTTCGCCACCGTCTATATCTTCTCGCTGATGGGGCTCGCCCTCAATCTCCTCTCCGACCTCATCTATATGTGGGTCGATCCACGCATCGATTTCGAGTCCCGCGAGGTGTGATCCCGCATGGACGCGCCGACCGACACCACGATCATCGAAGAGGTGACCGCCCAGGGGTTGCCGCAGCCGCGGCCCTGGCTCTCTCCCTTGCAGCGGCGGCGCTGGGAGGTTTTCAGGCTCAACGGGCGCGGCTACTGGTCCTTGTGGATCTTTCTCGTCCTGTTCGGCATCACCCTGTGCTCGGAGTTCATCGCCAACGACAAGCCGATCCTCATCAAATATGAGGGCCAATTCTACTGGCCGATCTTCAGCGCATATCCCGAGACGGAGTTCGGCGGCGTGTTCGAGACCGAGGCCAACTATCGCGATGCCGCGGTGAAGGAGATGATCGAGCAGAAGAACGGCTGGATCCTCTGGCCGCCCATTCGCTTCTCCTACGACACGCCAAATAAAAATCCGCCGATGGCGTTTCCCGTCAAGCCGACCTGGATGCTCACCGACGAGGATTGCAAGCTCGCGATCGAACGTGGCTTCCACCCTTGCGATGCCAGCCTCGAATGGAACTGGCTCGGCACCGACGATCAGGGGCGCGATCTCATCGCCCGTATCCTCTACGGCTTTCGCCTTTCGGTTCTGTTCGGGCTCATCCTCACCCTGTTGGCCTCGGTCATCGGCATTGCCGCCGGCGCGGTGCAGGGCTTTTTCGGCGGCTGGACCGACCTCCTGTTCCAACGCTTCATCGAAGTGTGGACGAGCGTTCCGACGCTGTATTTCTTGATCATCGTCGCCGCCGTCATAGAGCCGAATTTCTGGATTCTGCTGGGTATCCTGCTTGCCTTCTCCTGGGTGGCGCTGGTCGGCGTGGTCCGCGCCGAGTTCCTGCGCGCGCGGAACTTCGAATATGTCACCGCGGCGCGCGCGCTTGGGCTGGGCAATATGCGCATCATCTTCAGGCATCTCTTGCCCAACGCCATGGTGGCGACGCTGACCTTCGTGCCGTTCATCTTGAACGGCTCCATCACCACCCTTACCTCACTGGACTTTCTGGGCTTCGGCCTGCCGCCGGGCTCGCCGTCGCTCGGCGAGATGCTGCAGCAAGGCAAGGACAATCTACAGGCGCCATGGCTCGCGCTGACCGCCTTCTTCGTCATCGCCATCATGCTGAGCCTGCTTATCTTCATCGGCGAGGCGGTGCGCGACGCGCTCGACCCGCGCAAGACATTGGCGTGACGCAAGATGCACGGATCGCATTCGCATAATCACGGATCGAGCGGCCACAGCCACGGCGCCGCTCATACCAACAATGAATGGCGCATGGGGCTCGCCGCGGCTCTTACCGGCGCCTTCATGTTCGCGGAGGTGGGCGGCGGCATCGCCGCGGGCTCGCTCGCGCTGATCGCCGACGCGGGCCACATGCTCACCGACTTTGCGTCGCTTTCGCTGGCCTGGTTCGGGTTCAGGCTCTCGCGGCGCCCCGCCGACTGGAGGCGCACCTATGGCTTCGACCGCTTCCAGATCCTGGTCGCCTTCGCCAACGGCCTGGCGCTGTTCGCCATCGCCGCGTGGATCGTCTACGAGGCGATCGAGCGGCTGATAACGACGCAAGTGGTCTCAGGCGGCATCATGGTCGTGGTGGCCGCGCTGGGTCTGCTCGTGAACATCGCCGCGTTCCTATTGCTGCGAGGCGCCGACCGCGACAATCTCAATATCCGCGGCGCCGCCATCCATGTGCTCGGCGACCTGCTCGGCTCGGTGGCGGCGCTCGTCGCCGGCGGGGTGATCCTCTTCACCGGCTGGACCCCGATCGATCCCCTGCTCTCTCTGGTGGTCGCCCTCATCATCGTCCGGAGCGGCTGGCAGGTGGTGGCCGATTCCGGGCATATCCTGCTCGAAGGCGCCCCCGGAGAGCTCGATACGCGGCTGATTGGCCCCGATCTCATCGCCAATATCAAAGGCATCAAGGAGGTCCATCATGTGCATGTCTGGTCGATCACGCAAAGCCGGCGCATGGTGACGCTGCATGCCTGTATCGGGGAGACCGACAATTCGGATGCAATCGTGAAGAGCATCAAGGCGCGGCTCAAGGAGCGTTTCGGGCTCGACCACGCCACCGTCGAGATCGAGCGCGGCGCTTGCGCCGATGCCGGCTGCTGAGGACGCGATGAGCAACCCACCCCTGATCTCGGTCGAGGACCTCTCCGTCGATTTCCGCTCTGGCGAAAGGGTCACCCACGCCGTCCGCCACGTGTCCTTCGATATCGGCGACGCCGAGACGGTGGCGCTGGTAGGCGAGTCCGGCTCCGGGAAAACCGTGACGGCACTTTCGATCCTCAAGCTCCTCCCCTACCCGACCGCCTCGCACCCATCGGGAATAATCCGGTTCAACGGGGAGAATGTCTTGGCGCTTCCGCAAGCGGCGCTGCGCAAGATCAGAGGCAACAAGATCTCTATGATCTTCCAGGAGCCGATGACCTCGCTCAACCCGCTGCACACCATCGAGAACCAGGTCGGCGAGGTGTTGAAGATCCATCGGGGGCTGTCGGACCGGGCGGCGCGAACGCGCGTGCTCGACCTCCTCGATAAGGTCGGCATCGACGATCCCAAAGGGCGGCTTCAGTCCTATCCGCACCAGCTCTCCGGTGGCCAGCGGCAAAGGGTGATGATCGCCATGGCGCTCGCCAACGAGCCCGACCTTCTCATCGCCGACGAGCCGACCACCGCGCTCGACGTCACTATCCAGGCGCAGATCCTCGACCTCCTGCTCAAGCTCAAGGCCGAGTTCAACATGGCCATGCTGCTGATCACCCACGATCTCGGCATCGTGCGCAAGATGGCCGACCGCGTCTGCGTCATGAACGACGGCAAGATCGTCGAGCGGGGCGAGACGCGCGCGCTGTTCGCCAACCCGCAGCATCCCTACACCAAGCATCTCATCGCCTCGGAGCCGAAGGGTTCGCCACCGCCGGAAGACGCCAAGGCGAAGACCATCCTCGAGGCCAAGGATTTGCGCGTGTGGTTTCCGATCAAGCGCGGCTTCCTCAGGCATACGGTCGGCCATATCAAGGCGGTCGACGGCATCGATCTCACCGTCAAGGAAGGCCAGACCCTTGGCGTGGTCGGCGAGTCCGGCTCAGGCAAGACGACGCTGGGCTTGGCGCTGCTCAGGCTGGTGTCGAGCGAGGGACCCATCGTCTATCTCGGCGACCGCATCGACGGCTACGATTCCAAGCGCATGCGGCCGCTCAGGCGCCACATGCAGATCGTGTTTCAGGACCCTTACGGCTCGCTCTCTCCCCGCTTCTCGGTGGGGCAGATCATCGAGGAGGGGCTTTCGATCCAGGCTCCCGGACTCTCCCACGCCGAGAAAGACGCGCGCGTCGCTCGCGCGCTCAAGGAGGTCGGGCTCGATCCCGCGCTGCGCGACCGCTACCCGCATGAATTCTCGGGCGGCCAGCGCCAGCGCATCGCCATCGCCAGGGCGCTCGTGCTCGAACCGAAATTCCTCATTCTCGATGAGCCGACATCGGCGCTCGACGTCTCGGTGCAGGCGCAGATCGTCGATCTCCTGCGTGAACTGCAGCGCCGGCACAAGCTCGCTTATCTCTTCATCAGCCACGATTTGAAGGTCATTCGGGCGCTCGCCAACTCGATCATCGTGCTGCGCCACGGCAAGGTGGTGGAGCAAGGCCCGTCGCAGACCGTGTTCGCTCATCCTAAGACCGACTACACCAAAGCGCTGCTCGCCGCCGCCTTCGAGCTCGAGGCCACGCGCGGCGAAGCCGTCGCGACTTAGAAGATCATTGGAACTCTCGGCCGGTCCGGACGTTGTTAGGGGCAGTTAGTCACCCCCCTAGACACGGAAGAACGGACCATGCGTGGTGTATTGTTGTGGCTGATCGGCCTTCCAATCCCGAGCATCATCCTGCTCTATTTGTTCCACGTCATCTAGCGTTGCGTTGCAGCGGCGGCTTCCGGCGACCCGGGAGCCGCCGCACGCATGTCACCTCAAACCCCACATCCTTGATGCGCTTTCTCGCCCGCGCGAAAGGCTCGACCTCGACCGCCATGTGGGACGCGTTGGCGTGCAGGAGGTCCTTCTCGCTCGTCATGATGCCGACATGCCCGTCCCAGAACACGAGATCGCCGCGGCGGAGCTTGACGCCCCTTCGCCAGTCGATTTCGCGCCCGAGCTCGGCCGCCTGCATATCGGCGTCGCGCGGTGCCGCGTGCCCCGCAGCCTCGACGGCGAGCTGAACTAGCCCTGAGCAGTCGAGGCCAACACTGGTGCGGCCGCCCCAGAGATAGGGCGTGCCGAGAAACCTCTCGGCGATTGCGACGAAGTCGGGCGCGGCGTCGCCGATCGGCAAAGCATGTCCGGCGAAGACATAGCCTCCACCCGCAAGGGCGAGGAACCTGCCGTTCGTCCCCGTGGCGGTGACGAGCGCGTTAAGGCTGAGCAGCAAAAGCGGGGGCGTCTTGCCGTCGGGCTCGGGATAAACGTAAGTGCGTAGGACCGCGATCCGGTGCGTGGGCGCCACGATCTTGCTGGTGAGGCCTTCACTCGGCATGTAGCCGACATAGAGGTCGCGGGACGACTGCACCCAGGCCCAGCCCTCGCTCTCGTCATAGACAACCACGGTCTCGCCGAAGAGCGCCTCGCTGTCGAGCGTCGCGTCGAAGCGCGGCTTCCGCCGCAAGGGCAGCACCGAGACACCGACCTGGCGGAGCTGTCCCGTCACATAGCGCTCGGCCTTGACGAGATCGCGCAGCGACGAGGCAGCGAGATCTCCGCGATAAGCGTTGCGCCGCTTATCGGGCAAGCCCTGATCAAGCAAGACCTCGCCGGTCACGATGTTCCGAGCTCTTGGCGGAAGAAGTGGAAGAGCGCGCGGGCCGCTTGCGGCTCACCGCCTTGCGGGCGTCCCGGCTGCTCGCGTGGAACCCAGCCGAAGATGTCGAGATGGGCGAAGCGTTTTGCGTCGTGCACGAAGCGCTTGAGGAACAGAGCTGCGATGATCGAGCCGGCAAAGGAGCCTTCAGCGATGTGATTCACATCGGCGATCGAGCTCTTGAGCAGCTTGTCGTAAGGCGGCCAGAACGGCATGCGCCACAAGGGATCGCCCACGGCGCGGCCCGCGGCGAGAAGGCGCTCAGCCATTTCCTCGTCGTCGCTATAGAGCGGCGGCAGATCGGGCCCGAGCGCGACCCGCGCAGCACCTGTCAAAGTGGCGATGGTGATGAGGTAATCAGGCGCCTCCTCGTCGGCGAGGCTGATGGCGTCGGCCAGCACCAGGCGCCCCTCGGCGTCGGTGTTGCCGATCTCGACCGTCATGCCGTTCCGGCTGGTCAGCACGTCGCCCGGCCTGAAGGCGTTGCCGGCGATGCTGTTCTCGGCCGCCGGGATCAGCACGCGAAGCTTCACCGGCAGCTTCGCCCGCATGACGAGAAGCGCGAAGGCGAGCGCCGAGGCGGCGCCGCCCATGTCCTTCTTCATCAGCGCCATGGCGCTTCCCGGCTTGATGTCGAGGCCGCCGGTATCGAAGCAGATGCCCTTGCCGACGATCGTCACCTTAGGGGCGTGCTCCGCGCCCCAGCGCAGGTCGATGAGCCGGGGGCTGCGGTCGCTCGCCCGCCCCACGGCGTGGATCATGGGGAAATTGTCGGAGAGCAGGCCCGACCCTTCGGTCACCTTGATGCCGGCGCCAAAGGCCGTAGCCAGCTCGCGCGCGGCGCTTTCGAGCTCGGCAGGACCGAGATCGTTGGCGGGCGTGTTGATGAGATCACGGCCGAAATAGAGCGCCTCGGCCAGCGCCAGAACCTGATCCCGGCTCGCGCCTTCGGGAAGGACGAGGCGCTTGGCTTTACGCCCGTTTGCCGCCTTGTAGCGCGTGAAGCGGTAGCTGCCGGCAAGGAAGCCGAGCGCGGCAAGCTCAGGGTCGGGGAGCGGCGAGGCGAAGCGATAGTCGCCTTCAGGGAGCGCGCCGGGCAGCACGCCCGTCAGAAGGGGGCTCTGCACCGCCCAGTCCTTGCCGCCGGTCCCGAGCAACGCTCCGCCGATGCCGCCGCGTCCGTCAGGCAGAAGCAGCACCGAGCCTTGCTTCCCGCTCCAGCCTTGCGCCTCGACCCAGGCCCGTTCGGTCTCGCTCAAGGCACCGAGCGCGGGATCGTCCGCCGAGGCGATGAGGCGGACCGGCAGCGCCGGCGCTTCAGCCGGGAGAAGCAGGTGTTCCAGGATGCGGCGCGTTGTCTCTAGCGTCAGGGCTTTGCTGGGCATGGTTGATATCTGGACCGGACTTGCTCGGGCCGCGCATTAATGGCAGGGGAGCTTCGGCATGACAATGGCGGAAGGCGCGGCATGACAAGCACCGGCTATACACTCGTGATCGGCGACAAGAATTTCTCGTCCTGGAGCTTGCGGCCCTGGCTTGCCATGAAACATTGCAGCATCCCCTTCGCGGAGGAGCGCATCAGGCTGAGGCAGCCCGACTCCAAGCCCGAAATCCTGCGCCATTCGCCCGCGGGCAAGGTGCCGGCGCTGAAGACCAGGCTGGGCGTCATCTTCGAAAGCCTCGCCATTCTCGAATATCTCGCCGAGCGCCATCCTGAGCATGCGCTGTGGCCGCTGGACGAGGAGGCGCGGGCGGCCGCGCGCAGCCTCGCTTCCGAGATGCATGCGGGCTTCGCCACGCTCCGCAACGAGATGTCCATGGACCTGCTCGGGCGGCTCCCCTCCCCGCTCGTCAGCGCGGCGCTCGAGGCGGATATCAGGCGGATCGCCGCCATCTGGAAGGACGCGCGGGCACGCTTCGGCAAAGGTGGGCCCTTCCTGTTCGGCGCCTTCTCCAATGCCGACGCCATGTACGCGCCGGTGGCGACGCGGTTCCGCACCTATGGCGTCGATCTTTCCCGCTTCGGCGACGACGGCACGGCTGCGGCCTACGCCGACGCGATCCTCGCGCTGCCCGCGATGGAAGACTGGACCGAAGGCGCTCAGCGAGAAGTGAAGCAGCGCTCCGCCGGTTGACCCCCACACTGTTGTCAGTGCGTTCGCGGGCACGACACGGAGGGGCGACCGTAGCGTCATGGTTAATTCTTTTTTGACGCCTGTCCCACATCATTACAGCAGTGAAACAGGGACAGCCGGGCGCTCCCGTTCGGTAAGGATTGGTTAAGCAATGGCTCTCGCCTTCCGCTCGCCCCGCCCGCGCCGCTCGATGGCGCTCGCGCTGCTCGCGACCACGGCCGTAGCGGCGCTGCTCGGCGGGTGCACGCAGACGGGATTGCCCTCCACGCCTTTCTCCAGCGAACCCAAGCTTGCGGCTGCGGATGAAATCGGCGCTATCGCCCAATGGAGCGCCGCCTATGCGAAGAGTCCGCAGGATCCAAAGATGGTCCTCGGCTACGCTGCAGCGCTCAAGGCCATCGGGTCGCGCGATCGCGCGCTGGAAGTTCTGACGGCGGGATACCGCGCCAAGCAGGACAATGGCGAGATCTCCGCCGAGCTCGGGCGGCTTGCGCTCGACATGGGTCGACTCGATATCGCGACACAAACGCTGAAAGTGGCCGAGACCCAAGGCGTGAAGGACTGGAAGACGCTTTCGGCGCAAGGAACCTTGCGCGCGAAGCAAGGCAAGCATGCCGAAGCCCAGCAATATTTCCTCGCGGCGCTGCAAGAGCAGCCTGACGCCGTGTCGGTGATCAACAATCTCGCTCTCTCCTACGCACTCGACGGCAAGGCCAACAAGTCGGAGGAGCTGTTGCGCAAGGCAGTCGCCAGCGGGCACGACGACAAGCGCGTGCGGCAGAACCTCGCTCTCGTGCTCGGCCTCCAGGGCAAGTTCGACGAGGCGCGCCAGGTCGCCTCTGTCGACATGACCGCCCAGGAGACCAAGGCGAACATGTCCTATCTCCGCAACATGCTGTCGAACTCGACGCAGTTGGCCGCGGCCAAACCCGGCTTCGATGACGCCGCGGGCGATGACTGGAAGCCCTTTGCCTCCAATGACGCGGCATCGAGCAAGAGCGCTGCCGCCACGCCAAGTGCCGCGCCAAAGGTCCAGATGGTGAAGGCCGCCGAGAAGGTCGAAGCGCCGTCCGCCGCTACGCCGGCCAAAGCGGCGCAAGCCGCATCGCCTGCGGCCTCAGCCAAGCCCAGCAAGTTGGCCGGTACGCCGACGCTGATCACGCCGGTCATGGCGACTCCGGCGCAAGTCCAGGCCGCTACCCCCGGCGCTGCTCCGGCCGGCCCTGCGGGCCTCCTCAGAACCGACACCGATTAATTCAGAAATCAGAAAACCTGTGGACGGATCCTCCACCCGCACGTGAGGGCCCTGAAGGTGGGTGCTGTTAAGGCCCCCACGATTCGGAGGAGCCAACCATGCAAGCGATTACGACTATCAGTCGTCCTGGCGTTTTTCCAGAAGTTGCCGCCGTGCCCCTTGCAGAACATGCGCTCGAGTTGCGGGGTCAACTCTAAAAGATCATCGGGATGAGGCGATAACGCACACGGGCCGCAT
>JALHTP010000245.1 GCA_022865725.1 Methyloceanibacter sp.
AGCGGAATCCCCGGAGCGAGCAGGTGGCGGCGATCAGCACCATGGTCACGAGGAGGAAAGGCCGCGACAACAGGAGCTGGTACTGCACGCGATATTGGGTGGCCGGAAGGCCCGCCTTCTCGGCGATCTGGATGAAGTTCGGCAGGTCCCAGAACGAGATCGAGAACACTGTGCCGAGGCTGTCGCGCACCTGGGTCGGGGTGAGATAGGTGCTGAGAAGATAGCTCTTGTAGAGCGCGGGCTCTTGGCCCACGGCGCTCACCCAAGCGTCCTCGAGCTCCCAGCGGCCGTCCTTGAGCGTGGCCGTCTTGGCCTCGATCCGCTCGGTCAAGCCGTGATCGCGGTCGTACTGGAATACGGTGACGCCCTTGAGCTCGAGCCCCTGATTGAGGACCTCGAGCGCATGGATGACGGACGGACCGTCGGTGCCGTCCTCGCGGAGCCACGCGCCGGCGCCGGTAGTCTTGAGCAGCGACTCGCCGCGCCCGAAGGCGGCGGCGTAGAGCCGCTCGGCCTCGCCGCGGGCGACCGCCGCGATCGGATTGTAGAGCAGGACAAACACGATCCCGAGCAGGAAGGCGACGACCATCGCCGGCAGAGTGAACTGCCACACCGAAATGCCGGCGGCGCGCAGCACGACGAGCTCCGAGGAGCGGCTCAGCATCAGGAAGATGCCGATGGTTCCGATCAGCACGGCGAAGGGGAGGACGAGTTCGGAGAAGGACGGCAGACGCAAGAGCGTCATCCAGGCGAGGAGGAGGCCCGGAACGTTGCCCGAATAGTTGCCCGCGCGGCGGAGCATCTCGATGAAATCGACGAAGAAGATGAGGACGCAACAGAGCAGGAACATCGCCAGCATGGCGATAAAGAAACGCAGCGAGAAATAGCGCGCGAGCGTCCCCACGGCACTGATGCCTCGCATCTGCGCTCTCACGTCGCCTGCACCCCTCTAGCGGCCCAAAATCTTATCTTTTTTGGCTTGAACTTAAGCTCGACGCTCAGTCTGGACCGCAGCTCAGGGCTCATTCTAACGTGCGCCGCCAAGGCCGCAACGAGAATCGCCCCCAGTGGAATAGCATACACAAGCACGACACCCCACGAACTGAGGGCCACGAGGTTGCCGGCTGTGAGCCCTGCAACCCTGAGCCCCAGGGCGATGCCAAAAGCCGTGAGAATCTGCGCCCAACGGCTCTCCCGCGTGGTGCGGGCGTGGCCAAGAAGGGCGATGGCCACAAAGGCGAAGACGAGGGGGTATAGAGGCGTTGAGAGCCGCTCATGCAATTCCGAGCGCAACTGACCGTAATCGCGCGGTGACATCTTGCCGCTCGTTTCGGAATTGATGAGATCGCCGAAATACAGCTCGCGCGGGCGAAGTTCTTTGCCGCCGGTATCCTTGGGGCTGAACTCGGAAAGATCGAGCATATTCTGGTCGAAGGCCACGATCTGCACGTCTTTGTTGGCTTCCTCGCCGTTGTAGCGATGGATGTAGCCGTCGAACATCACGAGATAGGAGCCTTCGTCGTTGGTGATGATGCGGCCACGCTCGGCGAGGTAGCTCATCACCTGCTTGCTGTTGCGCGAGTCGTGGACGAGAAGCCCGAGCAGATCGCCGTTCAGGCTGCGATCGCGGATATGGAAAGTGAGCCCGTTCTCGGGGCTGGAAAATCGTCCTGGCTGAAGCACTTGCGAGATCAGGTCGGCTCTCACCTGAGTGATGAAATCGCGCAAGGCGCGCATGCTCGCCGGCATCACGAAGAGATTAGCGAGGAGGATCCCGATGGAGACGAGGGCGGCGATGGCGAGCAAGGGAGCGCCGATGCGCCAGACCGGCGCGCCTGAGGCCGTCATCACGATCAACTCGCTGTCCCCGTTCATGCGGTCCAGCGTGTAGAGCGCGGCCATCAGCATGGCGTTAGGCGCGATGAGCGCCATCAGGCTCGGCAGGCTGAGCAGGGTCATCTGCAGGAAGAGCAGGATCCCCTGACCGTGCGAGGTAATAAGATTCAATTCCTTCAGGGTCGTAGCAAGCCAGACGACGATCGTCAGCGTCAGGAGAATGACGATGAACGCATTCGCCACCTGCCGAAACATGTATCGGCCGAAGAGCGTCATGGGCGTTTTGCTAGTCCCCCGAATGGCCCCTTTGGCGAGGCCCATTTGAGCCGCGCCAACCCCCTGGTGCCAAAGACGATTCCCATCAGCCTAAGATGGCGGAATTTCGGCGTTTTTGGAATGGCTTGCTTTCCCCAAAGACAGGATTTACCAAGGTTGGCTGATATTTCCTGCCGCTGTTGCAAGACTGCACCACTCAGCGCCTTCGGCTTAACGCCGGTCGTGCTGCCCGATGGATTGCCCAAGCCTGACGGCTTGGGCAGCGATGGAGTTCATTGTGAGCGATCAAACCGCCTTGTCCTTTGCCAATAAGACTGCTCCGGCCGATGGTGTAGCCGTAGTTTTCGCCGAAGAAGGACCGAAGCTTTCGGCGGCCGCTCAAGACCTCGACAATAAATCGAAAGGTTTGCTTTCGAGAGCGGTCGCGATCACGGGTTTCAAGGGCAAGAAGGAGCAGACGGTCGATCTCGTCGCGCCGCAAGGGCTGAAATTCGCGAGGGCCGTGCTCGTGGGGCTGGACAAGACCAGCAGCTACGGCGCGGAGGACTGGCTCAATCTCGGCGGCGCGGTGAGGGGTCTCCTCAGCGGCAAGGAAGCGCCGGCGGCGCACATCTACCTCGAAACGGCCGGGGGCGACGTCGCGCCCGCCGATGTCGCGAGCTTCGCGCTGGGTATGCTGCTGCGCGGCTACAAGTTCAAAAAATACAAGACCAAGGCGCGCAAGAAAGACGGCGCGGCCGGTGAAGCCGACGACAGGTCGCTGAAGAAGATCGTCATCCATTGCGGCGATCCGAGAGCGGCGGGCCAGGCGTTCGCGCCCGCCCGCGCCATCGCCGATGGCGTCACGCTGGCCCGCGATCTCGTCAACGAGCCCGCCAATGTGCTGGGGCCCGCCGAGTTCGCCGCGCGCGCCAAGGAACTCACCAAGCTCGGCGTGCAGGTGGAGGTGCTCGGACTGAAGGCATTGCAGAAGCTCGGCATGAACGCGCTGCTCGCCGTGGGGCAGGGCAGCGAGAAGCCCAGTCACGTGGCGATCATGCAATGGAAGGGCGCCGGCGTCAGAGGCGGTGATCCGATCGTTATTGTCGGCAAGGGCGTGACCTTCGATGCCGGCGGCATCTCGCTCAAGCCAGCTGCCGGCATGGAGGACATGAAGGGCGACATGGCGGGAGCGGCTTGCGTCGTCGGCCTGATGCATGAGCTGGCCGAGAGGAAGGCGAAGGTCAATGCGGTCGGCATCATCGGTCTCGTCGAGAATATGCCGAGCGGGAGCGCGATGCGTCCCGGCGACGTCGTGACGGCGATGTCGGGACAGACCATCGAGGTGCTCAACACCGACGCCGAGGGCCGCATGGTTCTCGCCGACTGCCTCTGGTACGCGCAGGAGCGCTTCAAGCCGAAGGCGGTGATCAATCTCGCGACGCTGACCGGCGCCGTCATGGTGGCGCTCGGGAAGGAGCATGCGGGCCTCTTCAGCAATAACGACGAGCTCTCCAGCCAGCTCATCGCGGCGGGCAACGTCACGGGCGAGAAATTGTGGCGCCTGCCGCTCGGGCCGAAATACGACAAGATGATCGACTCGAAAGTCGCCGACATGAAGAACACGGGAGGGAAGTGGGGCGGGTCGATCTCCGCCGCGCAGTTTCTCCAGCGCTTCATCAAGGAGGGGACGCCCTGGGCGCATCTCGACATCGCCGGCACGGCCATGTCGTCGGTCGACAGCGACATCAACCGGAGCTGGGGATCAGGGTTCGGCGTGAGATTGCTCGACCGGCTGATCGTCGATCAGTATGAGCGCCGCTGAGTACCGGATGCGCGGCGTTGCCGCATGAGCGTGCCGCGGCCGTTGAGGTTGTCGAATGAGCGTCGGTGAGTGCGTGGCGCCAGCGCCAGTCGGGTCGCAATATATTTTCCATAATATACCTTATGCGAATCCGAGATATGGGGCAGAAAATGGCAGGATCCGGCTATCTAGTTGAAGGTGCTGGGAAATGGCGCTCTGCCACGCTCGCCTGCCCCTTCGCCCCGCGCCATGCCTGACGAGAGAGCCAAGCCGCCGACGGAGCGCTATACGCTGGGGGAGCTCCTCTCGATCATGGCGCGGCTGCGCGATCCCGAGACCGGCTGTCCGTGGGACGTGCAGCAGAGC
Source organism: Methyloceanibacter sp. (assembly GCA_022865725.1). GTDB lineage: Bacteria > Pseudomonadota > Alphaproteobacteria > Rhizobiales > Methyloligellaceae > Methyloceanibacter. The sequence continues at coordinate 4,262 of JALHTP010000245.1, forward strand.
TACGCCAGCATCGCCCCCTACACGATCGAGGAAGCCTACGAGGTCGCCGACGCCATCGCGCGCGACGATCTCGATGCGCTGAAGGAAGAGCTCGGCGATCTCCTGCTCCAGGTCGTCTATCACGCACAGATGGCGTCAGAGGATGAACGCTTCGGCTTTGCCGATGTGGTGGATGGCATCGCAAGAAAGATGATCCGCCGGCACCCGCATGTGTTCGCAGGCGCAGATCGTGAGCAGTTCCTGACGGCAGGCATGTGGCAGCACATCAAGGACGAGGAGAAGGCCGAGCGCGGGGTGACGGCCCAAGGATCGCGGCTCGATGACGTGCCGCTCGTCCTCCCTGCTCTCACCCGCGCCGTTAAGCTTCAGACGCGCGCGGCCGATGTGGGGTTCGACTGGCCGAGCCTTGGGCCGGTGCTGGAGAAGGCGGAAGAAGAGATCGCCGAGCTGAAGGCTGCGATCGAGGGTAACGAAGGCGAAAAGAATCACGCGCAGCGTGTCGCCGAGGAGTTCGGCGACCTGCTGTTCGTCATGGCGAATATCGCGCGGCATCTCCACGTCGATCCGGAAGCGGCGCTGCGCGGCGCCAACGCCAAATTCGTGCGGCGCTTCGGCAGCATCGAGGCCGCGCTCGCCAAGGACGGCCGCAAGCCCGAAGACGCGACACTCGAGGAGATGGACCAGCTCTGGGACGAGGCCAAGGCCGACGAGACGAAGACTTAGTTCCTAATCCGCAGCGAGCCTGAGGCGCGCAGGGCCGGCGAGGCGGGCGAGCCTCTCCCGCTTCTCCGGCGCCACGCGGATGCGCAAGGAGGTCATCCCCTCGCCGAGCGCCTGCCGCGCGAGCACCTCGCAATTCTCATAAATCCAATTCGACAGCGAACCCTCCTCGGGCTTGAGCGCAATCTCGATCGTCTCGCGCTTCAGATTGAGCCTGCGCTCGATCTCGGCGCGAAGCGCGTCGAGCCCTAAGCCCGTCGCCGCCGAGACAAGCACTGCGCCCGCACGGCGCGTCTCGTTCCTCGCGCTCTGCAACGACGCTGCATCGAGGAGATCAGCCTTGTTCCAGACTTCGAGCAGGCGGCCGGGCTCGCCTTCCGCATCGACGCCAAGCTCGGCGAGCACGGCGTTGACATCGGCGCGCTGGCTGCCGGTGGCTGCATCGGCGATGTCGCGGACATGCAGGATCAAATCCGCCTGGAGCACCTCTTCCAGCGTGGCGCGGAAGGCGGCGATCAGCGTGGTCGGAAGGTCCGAGATGAAGCCCACGGTGTCGGAGAGGACCGCCTTCGAGCCGCCAGGAAGGGACAACGCCCTGATGGTCGGATCGAGCGTGGCGAACAGAATGTCCTCGGCGAGCACCGACGCGCCGGTCAGCGCGTTGAACAGGGTCGACTTGCCGGCATTGGTGTAGCCGACCAGCGCCACTGACGGATAAGGCACGCGCTGGCGCGATTTCCGGTGCAGCGCGCGCGTGCGACGGACCTGCTCGAGCTCCTTGCGGATGACGGCGATGCGCTCGCCAATGAGGCGGCGGTCGGTCTCGATCTGGGTTTCGCCCGGGCCGCCGAGAAAGCCGAAGCCGCCGCGCTGCCGTTCAAGGTGCGTCCAGGACCTGACCAGCCGGCTCTTCTGATAGACGAGATGGGCAAGCTCGACCTGCAGGCGCCCTTCCCGCGTCCGCGCCCGTTCGCCGAAGATCTCGAGGATGAGGCCTGTGCGGTCGAGGATCTTGACGTTCCACGCTGTCTCCAGATTGCGCTGCTGGACCGGGGTCAGAGGATGATCGACGATGACGAGGCCGGCATCCTCGGCGCGGATCAGCCCTTCAAGCTCTTCGACCTTGCCGGAGCCGAACAGCGTCGCCGGCCGCGGGTTCGGCACCGGCACGAGCCCGCTGGCCTTGACGTCGAGATCGATCGCGGCAGCGAGGCCCACCGCCTCTTCCAGGCGCGCTTGCGGCGATCGCTCGGAATCTTCGCGGCCACGCGCGACGGGAGCGCCCTTCCCCCGTTGCTTGCCGAGCACCGGCGCGAGCACCACTGTCTTGACGCGACCCTGCTGGCGCGCGGGCCTCGTGTCCCGCCCCGCCCGTTCCTTCTTGCGCTTCAGCTCTTTCGGGTCGGTCGGACGCAATTAGTCAGCGGCACCTTCCGCGTCGGTGATGTCTGAGAGCTGGATGGGTTGACCCGGCATGATGGTGGAGATCGCGTGCTTGTACACGAGCTGCGAATGCCCATCCCGGCGCAAGAGGACGCAGAAATTATCGAACCAGGTCACAACGCCCTGCAGCTTCACGCCGTTCACCAGAAATATGGTCAGCGGCGTTTTGTTCTTGCGAACGTGGTTGAGAAAAGTGTCTTGAAGGCTTTGCGCGCGTTCTGCCGCCATGGGCTTCCCCGTCCCTTTGGTCCACGCTTACGCTGTTGATGATGCCGGTGTTCGCCCTGCCCGGCCCGAGACGCGCATTAGACGCGATTAAAAGGCCGTCCCGCAAGGGGCCTGATGCGAAAGAGTTTCCCCAGGAGGCCCCGATCCGCTCCAAAAAGCCCAAGCCAGCTAGCGCAGGGCCGGACTCCGCTCATTCGAATTGACGCCGAGGGCGCGCAGCTTGCGATGCAGCGCCGACCGCTCCATGCCGACAAACTCGGCTGTGCGCGAGATATTGCCGCCGAAACGGTTGACTTGGGCCAGGAGATATTCGCGCTCGAAAATCTCCCGCGCGTCGCGCAAGGGAAGCGACATCAGGTGCTCACCCCCTGCCCCGTTCGGCGATAAAGGGACTGGGGAAATGATCTCCTCGGGCAGCATGTCGGCGGTGATGATGCTGTCGGGATCGCCGCCCACGAGAATCATCAGCCGCTCGATATTGTTGCGCAACTGGCGCACGTTGCCCGGCCAGTCGTGCGACTGGAGCACCGCCATGGCGTCCTCGCCGATGCGGCGGGGCGGAAGGCCCTGGGCCACCGAGATGGTCTGCACGAAAAAGCGCACGAGCTCGGGCACGTCCTCGCGCCGCTCGGAAAGCCCCGGCACCTTGATCGGCACCACATTGAGGCGATGAAAGAGATCTTCGCGCAAGCGGCCGGCCGACATCTCCTTCTGGAGATCGTGGCTGGTGGAAGAGACCACGCGCACATCGACATGCACCTTGGGGCCGCCGCCCAGCCTCTGGAACCGCTGCTCGACCAGCACGCGCAAGATCTTGGCTTGCGTCTCGAGCGGCATGTCGGCCATCTCGTCGATATAGAGCGTGCCGTTATGGGCCTCCTCGAGCGCGCCGACCTTGCGGGCGCCCGAGCCCGCCCCCTCCTCGGTGCCAAACAGCTCGAGCTCCATGCGGTCGGGCACCATGGCGGCGGCGTTGAGCACCACGAACGGACCCTCGACGCGCGCCGACTTGTTGTGCATCACCCGCGCCGCCAGCTCCTTGCCGCAGCCTGACGGCCCGGTGATGAGCACGCGGCTGTTGGTGGGCGCCACCTTGTCGATGGCCTGGCGGAGCTGATTGATGGCGGCCGAGCGGCCGATCATTTCAAACGAATAGGTGCTCCGTTCGCGCAGCTCGCGATTCTCGCGCCGGAGCCGCGAGGCTTCGAGCGCCCGCGCGGTGAGCAGCACGAGCCGGTCGGCCTTGAACGGCTTCTCGATATAGTCGTAGGCGCCGCGCCTGATCGCCGCCACCGCGGTCTCGATATTGCCGTGGCCGCTGATGATGATGACGGGAAGGTCGGGATGCGCCTTCTTGATGCGGTCGAGCAACTCGAGCCCGTCGAGCTTGGAGCCTTGCAGCCAGATGTCGAGGATCACGAGCGAGGGCCTGCGCTCCTCGATCGTCTGCAAAGTCTCGTCGCTGTCCTTGGCAAGCCGCGTCGAATGACCCTCGTCCTCGAGGATGCCTGAGATCAGCTCTCTGATGTCGGTCTCGTCATCGACGACCAGGATGTCAGACGCCATGGGTCACTCCCTCTTCCTCCTCGGCGCGCTCGGATGGGCTCGAGGCCACGGGGACGGCCGGCTCCGCCACCGAATCCGCCACGCTCGCCTCCTCCCGGTCTCCGATCGGCAAATCGATGCGGATCGACGCCCCTTCGATCTTTCCGTTGCGTTTCGGCGCATCGGCGAGCGTCAGCGTCCCGCCATGCTGCTCGGTGATCCGCTGCACGATGGCTAAGCCCAGTCCGGTGCCCTTGGTGCGGGTGGTCATATAGGGCTCGACCAGACGCTCGCGGTTCTCTTGCGGCAGGCCGCAGCCATTGTCGATCACCGTGATCTGCACGCGGTCCCCTTTGGTGCGGACCTTGGCCAAGACGCGCCCGCTGCCGGCGCGGGCCGGGTCGGCCTCGATCGCGGAATCGATGGCCTCGCTCGCGTTCTTGACGAGATTGGTGACGGCTTGGGTGAGAAGGCGGCGGTCCGACAGCGCCACCACGGGCTTGTCGGGAAAATCGAGCTTGAAGTCGATCTCGGGCCGGCTCACCTGGAACAGGAACACGGCTTCGCGCACGAGCTCGCGGACGTCGTGATGCTCCATCACCGGTTTCGGCATGCGGGCGAAGGCGGAGAATTCATCGACCATGCGGCCGATATCCGACACCTGGCGGATGATGGTGTCGGTGCATTGATCGAACACCTCGCGGTCCTTGGTGATGGAAGCGCCGTATTTGCGGCGGATGCGCTCGGCGGAAAGCTGGATCGGGGTCAGCGGGTTCTTGATCTCGTGGGCGATGCGGCGGGCCACGTCGGCCCAGGCAGTGCTTCGCTGCGCGCTGACAAGCTCGGTCATGTCGTCGAAGGTCACGACGAAGCCTTGCGCCTCCTGGCCCGCTCCTTCGCTCGTGACACGCACGGCGAAATTGCGCTCGGAGCCGTGACGCCGCAGCGTGATCTGGTCGGTGATGAGGCGCTTCCCCTGCTTCTGCGCGCGCTTCAGCACCGTGCCGAACTCCGGCACGACCTTGACGAGCGAATGGCCGGAGAGAGCGGCCTCCTTCACCTCGAGCAGCGTTTCGGCAGAGCGGTTGGCGAGCGTGACGGTGCCGTCGGCGTCGACGCCGACAACGCCCGCGGTCACCCCCGACAACACCGCCTCCATGAAGCGGCGGCGCTCGTCGAGCTTGGTGTTGGCGCCGACCAGCTCGTCGCGCTGGGTCCTGAGCTCGGAGGTCATGGTGTTGAAGGTCGCACCGAGCACCGCAAGGTCTCCATCGGCGGGATCGACGTCGACCGTCACGGCAAGATTGCCCTCCGAGATCTCCTGGGCCGCGCCCATGAGCTGGCGGATCGGCGCCACCAGGCGGTTGGCGAACCACATGCCGATCCAGATGGCGGCGAGCAGCAGCGTGAGCGCGATCGCCACATACATCAGCCCGAAGGCCACCTGGACGCCGGCGCGGCGCTGCTCGAGCAGCTGATATTCCGCGACATTGGCGCGGGTGGCGCGGAGCTGTTGCAGCACGCGCGCGTTCACCGGGCGGACCACATAGAGATAGGTGTCGTTGAAATTCTCTAGGCTCTTGATGGCACCGACCATGCTGGTCTGGCCCGGCGCGATCACAATCACCTGGCCCCCCTTGGCAAGCTCCATGGCCTCCTTCGGGGGCGCGCGGTAGGGCCAGTCGGGAACGGACGCGGCGGTGGCGAGGATCTTCCCATCCCCGTCGATGAGATAGGCGATGGGGAGCCCCCTCATGGCGGCCTGCGCGGTGAGGAAATTACCGAAGCCTTGCGGCTGCGACTTCACCAGCTCGACCGCCTCGTCGATGTCCTTGGTCATGGCGACGGTATCGGCGCGGATCACCTGGCCATGCTCCTGGAGATAGGCCGTCGCCACGTCGATCGAGTTCTGGATGATGGACTTGGTGCGGACCGAGAACCAATGATCGAGGCCGCGGTCGAGCGAGATGCTGGCAAAGATGGCAAGCACGATCGCGGGCACGACCGCGATCACGCTGAACAGGCTGACGATGCGGACATGGAGCTGGGCGCCGGCGACCTGCCTGTGCCGGGCGAGCCAGAGGCCGGTCACCTGCCAGGCGATGATGATGACCATCGCCAGCACGAGCATCAAATTGATGAGAAGGACGCCCACCACCACGCGATGCGTCGGCACGATGGGGGTGAGGCCGGTCAGGATCAGATAGGTGGCAAGGCCCGAGCAGAGCGACAGCACCACGGTCATCAGGCCAAGCGTGAAGGGCAGCCGGCGGCGGCCTCTGACGGTATCGCGCAGAGCGTCGCCGGGATTGGCCCGGCCGGTTGGTCCCGTCACGCCGGAATGGGTCATGGCTTCGTATGGGCGCCCAAGCACCAGGCGCTCGGCTGCCGATTGCAAGGATTGGAAGACGCTACGCAACCGCATTCCCCTGCTCTCCCGAAGGACCTTGCCGTCCTTTGATCTGGGAGCGTACGCCTCAAGAATGATGCAATAAAATCACAATGTGGCGCTTTGGCGACAATCGCTTGGTTAACGCGATTGCGATACCCGTGTCCTACCTGGAGCGCGGGCGCGATGCAAATGCAAGCGCAATCAGCAGGTTATTGGATGATCCGGGGTCAGGTCAGGTTCCGGGCGTCCTGATCACTTTGATGCTGAGGTCGCGGATCTTCTTGCGGAGCGTGTTGCGGTTCAGCCCCAAAAGATCGGCGGCGCGGATCTGATTGCCCCTGGTTGCCGCGAGCGCCGCGGTGATCAGAGGGGATTCGACCTTGCGCAAGACGCGCGTGTAGAGGCCGGACGGCGGAAGCTCCTGGCCGAAGCTCGAGAAATAATCGGAGAGGAAGCGCTCGACGGCCTCGGAGAGGTCGCCTGACGGCTCGGCCGCGTCCGGAAAAGGCGGCCGGGCGGCGCTGGCCAGCTCGTTCTCGACCATATCGACGGTGACGATGTCTTGCGCGTAGATCGCCGAGAGCCGGCGCACCAGGTTCTCGAGCTCGCGCACATTGCCCGGCCAGTGAAAGCGCTTGAGGCGCTCGATGGCCTGAGGCTCGAAGCTCTTCGACGGCAGCCCCTCCTTCTCGGCGATGCCGAGGAAGTGACGCACGAGATCGGGAATGTCCTCCAGCCGCTCGCGCAAGGGCGGCAGCCGCAAGGGC
>JALHTP010000246.1 GCA_022865725.1 Methyloceanibacter sp.
GCGCCGATCCTGATCTCGTCGCCCACTTTGGCGTAGCCGATATCGACCTCCATCGACGGCTCGGTGAAGGGGAAATGGCTTGCCCGGAAGCGCATCTTCACCTCGGGCACCTCGAAGAAGGCTTTGCAGAATTCCTCCAGCACCCATTTCAGGTGACCGAGATGCGTCTCCTCGTCGATCACCAGCCCCTCGACCTGATGGAACATCGGCGTGTGGGTCTGGTCCGAATCGCAGCGATAGACGCGGCCCGGGGCGATGATGCGCAGCGGCGGCTTCTCCCGCAGCATGGTCCTGATCTGCACCGGGCTCGTATGCGTGCGCAGCACCGCGCGCGACCCGTCCGGGCCTTCCGGGAAATAGAACGTGTCGTGGTCCTGCCGCGCGGGATGCTCGGGCGGAATGTTGAGCGCGGTGAAATTGTTGAAGTCGGTCTCGATGTCGGGACCTTCGGCGATCGAGAATCCCATATCGGCGAAGATCTCGGTGATCTCGTCGGTCACCTGGCTGACGGGATGGATGCGCCCCTCGGCGAGCGGACCGAGCCGCACCGGCAGCGTGACGTCGGCGCGCTCATGCGCCAGCTTCTCGACGGTGGCCGCCTTGGAAAGCTCGGCGCGTCTTGCCTCGAGCGCCTCGCCGACGCTCGCCTTCAGGCTGTTGACGACCTGACCGTAGGCTTTGCGCTCTTCCGGCGGCAGCGAGCCCAGCGCCTGCATCAGCTCGGAAATGCGCCCCTTTCGCCCGAGCGCGGCGATGCGGACCTCTTCGAGCTTGTCGAGGTCTTGAGCTTCCGCGATGGCGTGAAGCAGCTCGGTCTTGAGGCTGTAGAGCTCAAGCGCGCTCATGGCTAAGGCTCCCAGGCCAGGGGGCTAAGCCCGCTTCGCGGGGCTAGCCCTGCGCGGCAGCAGATGCAGCCTCGACCAGGCCCTTGAAGGTTTGCGGCTCGTGCACGGCGATATCGGCGAGCACCTTGCGGTCGAGCTCGATCCCGGCCTTTTTCAGCCCGTCGATCAGCCGCCCATAGGTGAGACCGTTGAGGCGAGCCGCCGCGTTGATGCGCTGGATCCATAGCCCGCGGAAGGTGCGCTTCTTCACCTTGCGGTCGCGATAGGCATATTGGCCGGCCTTCTCGACCGCCTGCTTGGCGACGCGGATGGTATTCTTGCGGCGGCCGTAATAACCCTTGGCCTGCTTGATCACCTTGCGGTGGCGGGCATGGGTGGTAACGCCGCGTTTCACACGTGACATGACGGTGCTCCTTCGAGTGAGGTCTCCCCTTAGCCCCTAGCGGGAATAAGGGAGGAAGTTCTTCTTCACGATCTTGGCGTCTTCGTCCGACAGAACCATGGTCCCGCGCGCGTTCCGAATGAACTTGGTGGGACGCTGGATCATGCCGTGACGCTTACGCGAGGCCTGGCATTTCACCTTGCCGCTCGCCGTGACCTTGAAGCGCTTCTTGGCACCGCTCTTGGTCTTCATCTTGGGCATTTGGCTTCCTTATTTGACCCGGCTCATGGCCTGGAAAAAGCGGCCACGGGGGACAGTGGTGAGTTTCAGCGATTGGAAAGCATGCGAGCCGCCACGGCATGCCCTGCCGGGCGGCTCCTTAGGATGCGCCTTATAGGGTGCAACTGGGCGGAAATGCAAGGCCCAGCCTGGCAAGTCTTGGCGTCGCCAGCATGTCTTGATGTCTCTTAACCACGGGCCTTAAGCCGGATTTAGGACGGGCCGTCTATTCAGGAGGGGACAGAAGAGCGAGGGAGCCGTGCATGTCGCTCTTTCCGGATGTCGCGCGCCCCCCCGCGGAAGGAACGAAGGTGACGCTAGCTCGGCCGATTCAGAGTTGCATCGATTGGTACGCGCGGCAAAGCCGCGTCGTGCGGGACCTGATTGTCATGGGAGCGATCGGGCTCCCGATCTACGGCATTGCCGTCTGGTACGACGCGCTCGACAAGTTCATCGAGCTGACCAACGAGCCGCAAAACGACAAGATCGACTGGCTGGTGCTGCTGGTCGTCTTCCTCGGCTTCGCCGCCAAGATCTACGCGGTCCGCCGCACCATCGATCTGCAACTTGAGGTCGCCGAGCGGCGCAAGGCTCAGGCCGAGGCCTATCAGCTCGCGCGCCACGACGTGCTCACCGGCCTTCCCAACCGCCGCTGGTTCATCGAGGATTTCGACAAATGGGCCGGGCCTCTTCCCAAGGGCGAGGCCTGCGCGCTCCTCGTGCTGGACCTCGACAATTTCAAGCCGATCAACGACGTCTACGGCCACCGGCTGGGCGACGAGGTGCTCAAGGTGGTCGCCAGGCGCCTGACGCGGATTGCCGAAGGTGGATCGGTGGCTCGACTCGGCGGCGATGAGTTCGGCGTTATCCTGCGCTATCCAATCGACAGCGATGCCCCCGAGCGCTTGGCGCGGCGGATCGTGCACGAGCTCGCAAGGCCGATTCCGCTCGCCGCTCTGTCGCTCCAGGTCGGCGCCAGCGTGGGTGTCGCCGTCTGCGCGCCCTACGCCCGCGGCAGCGACGCCATGGCAACGCGCGACGGCGCGCCGGTCGAAACCATGCTGCGCCAGGCCGATATGGCCATGTATCGGGCCAAGACCGAGGGCCGTGGCTCGTATCGCTTCTTCGACGGCGACATGGACGATAGGCTGCAGCAGCGCGTCAAGCTCGAAGGTGAGATCAAGAGCGCGATCGCCAACGGCGAAATCGTCCCCTACTACCAGCCCATCGTCGAGCTCTCTAGCCGAAGAATTATCGGCCACGAGGTCTTGGCGCGCTGGCAACACCCGACCGAGGGCCTGTTGTTGCCCGCCCTGTTTATCCCGATCGCGGAAGACACCGGGGCCATTGGCGCGCTTACCGATGCCCTTCTTGCTCGAGCCGTGGCCGAAACCGCGTGCGGGCCAAGCCATATTTTTCTGTCCGTAAACCTCTCGCCGCGTCAATTCGCCGATCGTTGGCTCGCGCAAAACATTCTCGCGGTACTTGCCCGCGCCTCGTTCCCTCCGCACCGGCTGGTGGTCGAGATCACCGAGACCGCCGTGGTGCGCCGCCTCGAAGAGGCCAAGACAACCTTGGAGTCCTTACGCAATTTTGGCGTCGGCATCGCTCTCGACGACTTCGGCACCGGTTATTCCGGCTTGTACCATTTAGGGGAATTGCCGATCGATGCCGTCAAGATCGACCATTCTTTCGTCAGTCACATGCTGGAGCGGCGAAAGGACGAGAAGATGGTCGAGGCGATAGTGAGTCTCGCGCATGCGCTAGGGCTCGGAATCACGGCGGAGGGTATCGAGACCGAGGCCGTGCGCGACCGGCTGATCGAGCTCGGCTGCGGGTCGGGCCAAGGCTATCTGTTCGGCCGGCCAGAGCCGTTTGCGACAGCGCTCTCAGCCGCTCCAGACCATGCGGAGGTTGCGCGGCAGAGCGCCTAGCGCGGCGAGAGCACCATCACCATCTGCCGGCCTTCGAGCCGCGCCTCCGACTCCACCTTGGCGATGGTCAAGGTGTCCTGCTTGACGCGCTCGAGCAGCTTGGTGCCGAGCTCCATATGCGCCATCTCGCGGCCTCTGAAGCGCAAGGTCACTTTCACCTTGTCGCCTTCCTCGAAGAACCGCCGGATCGAGCGCATCTTCACATCGTAGTCGTGGCTGTCGATGTTCGGCCGCATCTTGATCTCCTTGATCTCGACGGTGCGCTGCTTCTTGCGCGCCTCGGCGGCCTTTTTCTGCGCCTGATATTTGTATTTGCCGTAATCCAGGATCTTGCACACCGGCGGCTCGGAGTTGGGCGCGATCTCGACCAGGTCGAGACCGGCTTCCGCCGCGCGCGCCAAAGCGTCGGTCGTGGCAACCACGCCGACATTGTTGCCGGTGGCGTCGATGAGCTGGATGTTGGGAATGTCGATGCCCTCGTTGATACGAGGACCGCCCTTGTCGGGAGTAAGCTTCGTCGGCCGTCTTACGATGTCTCGTTCTCCTCTTCCCCGAACACTCGTGTCCCCGCTCAGGCGAGGCCCTGGTGTCGTTCGATTGCGCTAAGCCTTACGGCGGCTACAGGATGGGAAATGGCCCCCAAAAGTCAAGCCGTGCCGTACGCGGCAGGGCGAGGCCCTTGTCATGCGCCATTCTCCAGGGAGGCGGCCTCGAATGAGGGCGGGTGCGCGAAGGCCTCCGCTAAATGCGTGTCGAGCAGCTCGTCATAAACCGTAAGCGTCTTAATTTGCATCTGCGAAAGCGTGAATTCCGCAGCTGCCCGGGCGCTGGCCCGGGCTCCGATCGACGCCCGCTCCGACGCCGAAAGCGCAAGCGCTATACGGATCCAGGCGGCAAGCGCCGCCGTATCGCCCGGCGGCACGAGCCAGCCGGTGAAGCGCGCCGCGTCCTGATCGGGAGAGATGACGGTCTCGGGCAGCGCGCCGATATCCGACAGGATGACAGGACAGCCCATGGCTTGCGTCTCGATGCTCGTCCAGCCGAAGGTCTCCGGTACGAGCGAGGGCGCGATCGCGACATGGGCGGCGAGGAAGGCCGACGGCATGTCGTGGCAATGCCCGACCAGCCGCACTTTGTCTTGAAGCCCGTGCCGGGCGATCAGCGCGACGAGCTCTTGGCGGTAAGCTTCCTTGCCCGGCGCGTCGCCGGCGAAGACGACCGCGGCGCCGTCGAGCGCGCCTTCACGGGCGAGCGCTGCCGCGGCTTCGATGGTTTGCCGGTGGCCCTTGAGCCCCGTGAGGCGCGCCGCCAGGAGCACGATCTTGGTCTTGGGCGAAACCCCCCAGCGTTCCCGGAGTTTCGCCACCGGCCCAGGCGGGACCACGAGCGGATCGAAGCTCGCTTCGTCGATGCCGCGATAGATCACGCGGACGCGCTCAGGCTTCAGGCGATGCCGGGCGGCGATGAGCTTGGCGGTGTAGAGGGAGTTGGCGATGACGCGGTCGCCGCGAGCCATGACGCTGTTATAGGCGGCCTTCAGCGGCCCGAGCGTCCCGTAGGCCCCGTGATAGGTGGTGACGAAGGGACGCCTGGCCCGCCGCGCGGCAAGATAGGCACTCCAGGCCGGCGCCCGGCTCCGCGCATGCACGAGAGCGACCTGGCGCTCCACGATCAGGCGCTCGAGCCGCCTTGCATTTGCAAGCATGGTTAACGGATTCTTGCTCGCCACGGGAAGCGTCACGACCTCGCCGCCGGCCTGAATGACGGCGGTTGCCATCCGGCCCCCGGCGGTGGCAACGAGGGCTCGCGCGCCGGCCCGGGTGAGCGCTTCGGCGATCTCGACGGTCGCCTGCTCGCTGCCGCCGGTATCGAGGCGCGGCACGACCTGCAATATGGTCACTTCGGCCATGGACCTAAGGTCTTAGAGCATGATCCGGAAAAGTGGGAACCGGTTTTCCGAAAAGATCATGCTCAAACAAAAGGCTAGAGCGAAAGCATGAGTCACCCCGAAGGGATATCGCTCTCGATTGACGATCAAGAACCGCAATTCCTGGACGTGGGCGATGGGGTGAGGCGCCGCCGCGTCGCCTATCGCTTTGCCGATACCGGGAAGGGCGAGGGCGTCGCCCTTCTATGGCTGCCGGGATTTCTGTCGGACATGGCGAGCA
>JALHTP010000025.1 GCA_022865725.1 Methyloceanibacter sp.
CGCCCTGTGCGCGCCGACCTCCTCATCGTCGTCGATCAGCTCGACGAGCTGTTCGGAGGCGGTATCAGCGAGGAGATGCGCGCGCGCTTCGCCAAGCTGATCGCGCATCTCGTCGCGACGGGGCGCGTCTGGGTGATCGCCACGCTTCGCGCCGATCTCTACGAGCGCTTCCTGAAGGAGCCCGAGCTCCTGGCGATAAAGACGAAAGGCGCGACCTACGATCTCGCGCCTCCGGGCGCCACCGAGATCGACGAGATCATTCGCGGCCCGGCGACCGCCGCGGGCCTCGTCTACGAGACCGACCCCAAGACCGGCGAGCAACTCGACGACCGGCTGATCCGCGATGTCGACCGGCCCGACATGCTGCCGCTTTTGCAATTCGCGCTGGACTTTCTGTTCGAGCAGAGGGTGACCGAGAACGGCCAGACGCTGCTCGCCTTCAAGGCCTACGACACTTTGGGCGGCCTTGCCGGCGCCATCGACAAGGAGGCCGAGCGGGCCATCGCGCCGCTCGGCAAGGACGAGCATGAGCGCCTGCCGCGGCTGCTCCGGCAGGTGGCCACGCCGGCGCAGAGCGGGGAAATGGGCGCACCGGCCGGGCTCTCCATCCGTTCCGTCCCCCTCGCCAAGGCCGCTTACGATCCTGCCTCGGAGCGCCTCATCAAGGCGCTGGTCGATGCGCGCATCCTGCTCTCCTCCGGCAGCGAGAAGAACGCCACGATCAGGCTCGCCCACCAGCGCGTGCTGGAGAATTGGCGCCGCGCCAAGGAGATTGCCGCCGCCAACGCCGAGTTCTACCGCATTCGCGACGATGTCGAGGCTCTCCGCCGTCGCTGGGACAAGAGCAGCAAGAAGCGCGATCTGCTCATTCCCAAAGGCGTGCCGCTCGCCGAGGCCGAGAGCATCGCCAAGCGCTACCCCGGAGAGCTGGATGTGCCGACGCTCGGCTTCATCGCCGCCTCCGGCAAGCGCGCGCGGCTCCGCCAGCGCCTGATCGCAGCCACTGCCGTGCTGATGGCCGTGCTCGCCGTCGGTGCCACCGTTGCCGGCATCCGCGCCTGGCGGGCCGAGCAGACCGCAAGGCGCAATTTCGACGTCGCCAATTCGCTCGTCATCGACATCGCCCAAGGGCTGCGCAACGTCGAAGGCATGCGCGCCGAGGCCCGCAAGAAGATCTTCGAGCAAGTGAGCACGACGCTCAAGCAGGCCGTCGACGCATCGCCCGACGACAAGCAGTTGCTCGGCATGCAGGCCACCATGTTCGAGGAGTTCGCCTCGACCCACGCGGCTGAGGGTGAGCAGGCGGAGGCCGCGGAAAGCACCGCGAAGGGTCTGGAAATCCGGCTCCGCCTCTCGCAGATGACCGAGGGCACTCAGAGGCAGCAAGACGTCTCGTCAACGCTGGAAAGAATTGGAGAGCTGAAGCTCGGGGCCGGTGACGACGCCGGCGCGCTCGCCACCTACGACAAGATTCTCGCCGATCGGATTCGGCGCGCCGCCTCAGACGGCGGGAGTCCCGATCGCCAGCGCGCCGTGGCGGCGACGCTTGCCAAAATCGGCGAACTCAAGCTGCGCTCCGCAGATCCGGCAGGCGCGCTCGCGGCCTATGAGCAAGGCTTCGACATCAGGATGCGCCTGGTTGAGCAGGACCAGACGAATACGGCCTGGCAGCGCGAGCTGTCGCAGGCGCTCGCCTCCGTCGGCTATGCGAAATTCCGTACCGGCGATTATCCGGGCGCGCTCGCCTCTTACGAGCAAGGTCTCGCCATCGCGCGCCGGCTCTCCCAGTCCGACCCGAGCAACGCCAATGCGCCGCGGGAACTGGCGCTGCTCTTGGCCAATATGGGCGATACCAAGCTCGACTCCGGCGACAACCCGGGCGCGCTCGAAGCCTACAAGGAAAGCCTCGCGCTCCGCCGCGCGGCTGCCGCCACCGATACCGCCAACACCGACCTGAAGCGCGACATGGCGGCGAGTCTGAACGGCATAGGCGATGCGCTGCTCAATTCCGGCGACCAGCAGAACGCTCTCGCGGCCTATGAGGAAGGCGTGGCGCTGATCCGTGACCTCGTCAAGACCGACACCACCAACATGCTGTGGCAGCGCGACCTCTCGATCAGCCTCAATCGCGTCGGCGACGTGAAGCGGGACGCAAGCGACACCGCCGGTGCGCTCGCCAATTACGCGGAAAGCCTCGCCATCCGCCAACGGCTCGCCGCGCAGGACCCCGGTAATGTCCAATGGCGCGCCGATGAGGCCTATGTGCTGCAAAGGATCGGCGACCTGAAGCGCTCGTCCGGCGACAACCAGGGCGCGCTCGCCGCCTTCGAGCAAGGCCTCGCCATAGCCCGCGATTTCGCGCAATCGGCCACCGGCCCCGATGCCGGGCGCGAGCTTGCGGTGAACCTCACCAAGATCGGCGCCGTGAAGCGCGACATGAGCGACAGCGCGGGGGCGCTCGCCGCGCTCGAGGAGAGCCTGGCGATACGCCGCAATTTGCCGCAGACGGACCTCAACAAATGGCGCATCGACATCGCCGAGAATCTCGAGACGATCGGCGATCTCAAGCTGGCGGCCGGCGACAAGGCTGGCGCGCTGGCGCTTTACGAGGAGATGCTCTCGTTCGACCGCACCATGGTCGCGAGCGACGCCGCCAACGCTCAATGGCAGCGGAACATGTCGATCAGCCTCAATCGGGTCGGCGATGCGAAGCTCGCTTCGGGCGACACGCAAGGCGCGCTGCAAAACTTCGAAGAGGGGCTTGCGGTCCGCCGCACTCTGGCCGGGGCCGACAAGACGGTGCCGCGGCAGCAGGATGTCGCGCTCAATCTGGAAAAGGTCGGGGACCTCAAGCGCGGAGCGGGCGACACGGCCGGCGCGCTCGCCGCCTATGAGGAAATGCTGGCCATCGGCCGGGAGGTGGTCGCGGCCGATGCGGCCAAGGATCAATGGCAGCGGAACCTGGCGATCAGCCTGAGCAAGGTCGGCGATGCCCGCGCCGCCGCCAAGGACCCAAAGGGCGCGCTCGCCGCTTTCGAGGAAGGTCTCGCCATTCGCCGCAAGCTGACCGAGACCGACAAGAACAACGTTTTGATGCAGACGGAGATCGCCACGGCGCTCGAGAGGATCGCCGATCTCAAGCGCGACGCCGGCGACAAGGCGGCCTCGCTCGCCGCCTATGTCGAGAGCATGGATGCGCGCCGGCAGGTCGCCGACACCACGCTCGCTAACGGCGACAACGCCGGCGCGCTCGCCGCCTACGAGCAGAGCCTGATGCTGGCGCGAAGGCTCGCCGAGGCGGACAAGGGCAGCAGCAACTATCAGTCCGACATGTCGGCCATTCTCGAGGCCATCGCCTCGATAAAATTGGCTTCCGGCGACGCGACCGGCGCGCTAGCCGGCTACCAGGAGAGTCTCGCGCTTCGCCGCCGCCTGGCCGCGACCGAGAAATCCGGCACCAAATGGCGGCAGAACGTCTCCCTCACGCTGGAGAAGATCGGCGACCTCAAGCAGAACGCCAAGGACGATGCCGGCGCGCTCGCCGCCTATGAGGAGATGCTGGCCAACGATCGCGCGCTGGCCGCGGCCAACCCCGCCGTTCCCGAGCGCCAGCGTGACGTGGCGATCAGCCTGGAGAAGATCGCCAAGACGAAGTTCGACGCAGGCGACACTGAAGGCGCGCTCAGCCTTTACGAGGAGAGCCTCGGCATTCGCCGCATCCTGTTCGAGGCCGACCGCACCGACGAGCAGAACAAGCAGGGCCTGTCCTTCGTCATCGAGAAGGTCGGCGACCTCAAGCGCAACTCTGACGACACCGCGGGCGCGCTCGCCGCCTATCAGGAGATGCTCGGTCTCGACCGCGAGGTCGCCGCCGCCAATATCGGCGATACCAAGCGCCAGCGCTGGGTGTCGGTCGATCTCAACAAGATCGCCGATCTGAAGCTCGCCGCCAACGACACCGACGGAGCGCTGGCGGCCGTCGAGGAGAGTCTCAACATCGCCCGCCATATCGCCGTGACCGCCCCCGACAATATGGAGTGGCGGCGGGACATCTCGGTCAGCCTGGAGCGGCTCGGCAATATCAAGTCCAATACCGGCGACAAGCAGGGCGCGCTTTCCACCTATGAGGAGATGCTGTCGCTCGACCGGGGCGCCGCCGACGCCGACCCCAGCAATATCCAGCGCGAGCGCGAGGTCATGTTCAGCCTGAACAAGGTGGGCGACGTCCGCCTCGATCTCAACGACACGAGCGGTGCGCTCGCCGATTATGAGGAGGGACTCGTCATCGCCCGCAAGCTCGTCGAGAAGGATGGCGCCAATCCGCGCTCGGCGCGCGATCTTGCCATCAGCTTCGATAAAGTCGGCGACGCGAAACTGAAAGCGGCCGACGCCAAGGGCGCGCTTGCCGCCTTCGAGGAAGGGATCGTCATCAGGAAGCAGCTCGCCGAGGCCAACAAGGCCAATTACCAATATCAGCGCGACGTATCTTTCAGCCTGGAGCGGATCGGTAACGCCAAGATCGATTTGAAGGACGTTCCGGGCGCGCTGGCAAGCCTTGAGGAGAGACTCGCCGTCGTGCGCGACCTGGCCGAGACGCGCAAGGGCAGCACCGAGGCGCAGACCGATCTCGTGGTCGGCCTCTACAAGCTCGCGACGATCGCGGCCGGCGAGCGCAAGAACGCCGTCATCGACGAAGGCCTCCAGATCCTGGCGCGGCTCGACGGCGACGGAAAGCTGACCGACGATCAGAAGGGCTGGAGCGAATCGTTCCTCACCTTGCGCAAAGGCTCCCAATAGCGAGGCAATCCGCCGAAAATTGCGTTTGGAGCTTGGCCTTGCTGCTTTGCACCATTGCGCCACCGTCACACGATATATATATGGCAGCCATAGGAGGCGCGGGCCGTTTTGGCCCGCGCTCGGCATTCAGGCACCCATGAACCTCCGCAATATCGCTATCATCGCCCACGTCGACCATGGCAAGACGACCCTGGTCGACCGCCTCTTGCAGCAATCCGGCGC
>JALHTP010000247.1 GCA_022865725.1 Methyloceanibacter sp.
ACGAATCAGCGACAGGAGCTACCGCGACGCCGGAGCAAACCCTCAAGGTCCTCTATGATTTCAACGCGCTGCCTGACCCGGTCAAGCGCATGCTGCAACAGATCGCCGTCGCGGCGGAGAGCGGCGAGATCGAGGCCATGCGGGCGGTGCTCGAATCGAACGAACTGAAGCCCATGGTCACGACCGCCTATGTCGAGGACCCGATCGCCTTCTGGAAGAAAGCATCGGCCGACGGTACGGGGCGAGATGTGCTTGCCGCCATGCTCAACGTGATCGCCTCGGGCTATGTCCGCGTGGGGCACGGCCAGGACGAGATGTATGTGTGGCCCTATTTCGCCGAGACCGACCTTACCAAGCTCAACCCCGCCCAGGAGGTCGAGCTCTACCGCATCGTCCCGCCCTCGCTCGCGCTCCCGATGAAGAAGGCCGGCAAATACAGTCATTACCGCCTCGGCATCTCGCCCACCGGCGTCTGGCACTATTTCCTTCAGTAGGACTTATTCGCTCAAGCTTTCGGCAGGGCTTCGCCAAAGCGGACGGGCTCGCCGCAGGCCGGCCCCAACTCGCCCTGCCACATGGCGAGCCGCCCCCGCACAAGCGTGCCGACCGGCCAGCCCTTGACGCGGCGCCCGGCGAAGGGCGTCCAGCCGCATTTGCTGCCGATCCATCGATTCTCGATGACGCGCTCGGCCTTGAGATCGACGATGGTGAGATCGGCGTCGTAACCGACGGCGATGCGCCCCTTGCCGGCGATGCCGAAGATGCGCTGCGGCCCTGCGCTGGTCAGATCGACGAAACGGGCGAGGCTCAAGCGCCCGGCGTTCACGTGGTCGAGCATCACCGGGACCAGCGTCTGCACTCCCGGCATGCCGGAGGGCGTGGCGGGATAGATCTTGCTCTTTTCCTCGAGCGTGTGGGGCGCGTGATCGGAGCCCAGCACATCGACCACGCCCCGCTCTAGCCCCCACCACAGAAGCTCCCGATGGTAGCGGTCTCTGAGCGGCGGGTTCATCTGCGCCTTGGTGCCCAGTGCCGCATATGCCTCGTCCGCGGTGAGCGTAAGGTGCTGGGGCGTGACCTCCACGCTGGCAATGTCCTTGTAGGTGGCGAGGAACTGCATCTCGGCTCCGGTCGAGACATGCAGCACGTGAACGCGCCTTCCCGCGGCGGTAGCCAACCGCAGAAGCCGCATCGTCGCGGCCAAGGCTGCTTCGGGATCGCGCCATTCGCTGTGGCTCGAAGGATCGCCCTCGCGCTGCAAGGACATGCGCTCGCGAAGCCGCGTCTCGTCCTCGGAATGGAAAGCGGCACGGCGCCTGATCGTGGCGAGGATGCGCGCCAGCGTCTCCTCGCCGTCGACGAGAAGGTCTCCGGTGGAGGAACCCATGAAGACTTTGACGCCGGCGGCTCCGGGCTGAAGCTCAAGCTCGGCGAGATCGTCGACATTGTCGCGCGTGGCGCCGACGAAGAAGGCAAAGTCGCAATGCATGCGCCCCGTCGCGGCGGCGACCTTGGCGGCCAAAGCCTCCGCGCTCGTCGTGGGCGGCCGCGTGTTCGGCATCTCGAACACGGCGGTGACGCCGCCCAAGACGGCGGACCGGCTCCCGGTCTCCAGATCTTCCTTGTGCTCCAGCCCGGGCTCGCGGAAATGCACCTGGGTGTCGATGACCCCGGGCAGGATATGCAGACCGGACGCGTCGATGGTCTCGCCCGCCATCCCCTCCCCGATCGAGCCGATCTCGGCGATGCGGCCGTCCCTCACGCCAATATCGGCGAGCCCCTCGCCCGCCTGATTGACGATTGTTCCGCCTTTGAAGACGAGATCGAAGATCTGGGCCAAGCGCGGCTTCTCTTGCGGGGCCTCGCCCGCTGCCATAAATGTCGGATTCCTTGGTAGCAGAAGGGCGTGATATGAGCCATTGCCATGTGAGCCTCTTGGCTTCCCGCAGTGTCCTCCGTGTCGGGGGCGCTGAGGCGCGCAAATATCTGCAAGGGCTGATCACCAACGATATCGGCAAGGCGCAAGGGGCCGTAGCGATCCATGCCGGCCTGCTCTCCCCGCAGGGAAAGATCCTGTTCGACTTTTTTGCCTTAGGCGCCGGTGACGGCTTCCTCATCGATGTGGCGCAGGAGAAGGCAGCCGAGCTTCTGAAGCGGCTCGTTTTCTACCGGCTCCGGGCGCAGGTCGAGATCACCGAGGAGCCGTCGCTTGCCGTGGCGGCGGCCTGGGGCGGGACCCCTCGCCTGCCCGAAGGCGCCATGCTCTATGCCGACCCGCGGCTCTCGGAGCTCGGCTTCCGCATCCTGGTCCCTAAGGGCACGCAAGCGGCCGAGCTTGGCTGCGCGCCCGCACCGGGAGAGGACTATCACGCCTTCCGCATCTCGCTTGGCGTGCCCGAAGGCGGGCTCGACTATGGCTTCGGCGACGCATTTCCGCACGAGGCCCTGTTCGATCAATTGAATGGCGTCGATTTCAAGAAGGGCTGCTATGTCGGCCAGGAGGTCGTCGCGCGCATGCAGTTTCGCGGCACGGCGCGAAAGCGGATCGTGCCGGTCGAGGGTGAGACGTCCCTTCCCGCTCCCGGCGCGGGCATCGAGGCTGATGGCATGCCGATCGGAACAATCGGCTCGGTGAACGGCGCCTCCGGCCTTGCGCTCATCCGGCTCGACCGGGCCGAGGAGGCTTTGGCCCGCGGCAAGACGCTTACAACGGGAGGGGTCAAGATCACGCTCCGCCGCCCGGCCTTCGCGCGCTTCGAGGTGCCCGTTGCCGAGGTTCTGGCGTGACCGGCTCGCTTGACCGTTGCCCGTGGCCCGGCACCGACCCGATCTATGTCGCCTATCACGATGAGGAATGGGGCGTGCCGGAGCGGGGCGACCAGGCGCTTTACGAGAAGCTCGTTCTCGACGGCTTTCAGGCCGGGTTGTCCTGGATCACCATCTTGCGGAAGCGCGAGGCCTTCCGCCGCGCCTTCGATGGCTTCGCCCCGGAAACGATCGCGCGCTACTCGAAGAAGAAGGTCGATGCCCTGATGCAGGACCAGGGCATCGTGCGCAACCGCATGAAGATCGAAGGGGCGATCGCCTCCGCGCGCGCCTGGCTCCAGATCATGGAGACAGGCGCGGGCTTCAGCTCGTTTCTGTGGGACTTCGTGGACGGCAAGCCGATCGTCAATCGCTACAAGAAGATGACCGAGATCCCCGCCGAGACGGAGCGATCGCGCATCCTCTCAAAGGAACTCAAGGCGCACGGCTTCAAATTCTGCGGCCCGACGATCATCTATGCCTTCATGCAGGCGACCGGCATGGTCAACGACCATCTGACCGCCTGCCCACGTCACGCGGCTTGCGCGAAACTCGGCCGGACGCCATCTAACCCTTAGAGCCGCGCGGATCCGCGCTGCGGGGATATGTCCGTTCCTCCTGGATCTTGCCATTCCGCTTCTTGATCTTGACAGAACCAGTCTTGCCGACGGCCTTCTCCAGGACCCCACCTTTCGTCGCCGCCGCCTTGGTGGCGAAGGTCTTGACCGTTTGTCCCGACCCGTCGGTTTTCAGCACCCAACGCCTCTTCGTGTCATCATGCGACAGTGTATATTTGGGCAATCTTGCCATATGCGTCTCCCACGGAACGTCGATTCACCCTCTACTCGGAGGTATACAGTGTAATGAATGACATTGTGCGTGGCGTTCGTCCATTTGTTCGTGAGACTTCAGCGAAGATTTTTCACAGGCATGCTGTCGCAACGCATGATGCTGTTCCCCGATGAAGATCGCCTCGAACATACAAAGCCTCACGTCAAATACGGGGACGCGCGCCTGGCAGCGCATGCTGAGCGGGCGCCGCCTCGACTTGCTCGATCCCTCACCGCTCGACATCGAGATCGAGGACATCGCCCATGGGCTCGCCCGCGTGGCGCGCTGGAACGGCCAGACCGACGGCGAGCACGCCTTCTCCGTGGCCGAGCATAGCCTTCTCGTCGAGAGGATCGCGACCGCGCTCGAGCCCAAGCTCGACGTGCGATTCAGGCTCGCTTCCCTCATCCATGACGCGCCGGAATATGTGATCGGCGACCTGATCAGCCCGTTCAAGGCAGCCTTGTCGCTCGACTATCGCGCCTTCGAGGCAAAGCTCCTTGCCGCCATCCATCTCCGCTTCGGGCTGCCGGCGGAGCTGCCTCCCGAGGTCGCCAAGCTGATCAAGCGCGCCGACAAGATCGCGGCCTATTACGAGGCGATTTGTCTTGCCGGCTTTTCGCGGGCGGAAGCGCGGCGCTTTTTCGGCCAGCCGCGAGGCTTGAGCCCAACGCTCGTCAACCGGCTGTCGCACTTAAGCCCGCTTCCTGCGGCACAGGGAGAGGCCGAGTTTCTCAAGCGATTCAATGAGCTTCGTCGATGAGGATCACGATCGAAGCGCCGTTCGGAAGGCAATGCGAGACATGACAACCCTGATTTTGCCAAGAGAAGAGACTAGAATGCCACGCAGCATGAGCCCTGAAACCATCTATGTCGCGCCTTTGAGCCTGGTCGAGACCACCGTCGCCGACGCCCAGGTCAGCCATCTCGTCACGCTCATCAACGGCGAGACCTTGATCAGCACGCCGCCCAGCATCGGGCCAGACCGGCATTTGCGGCTGGCCATGAACGACATTTGCCAGCCGCAGCCCGGCCTCGTGCTTCCATGCGAGACACATGTCGCCGACCTGATCACTTTCGCGCGCGATTGGGACCGGCAGGCGCCGCTCCTCATCCATTGCTGGGCCGGCATCAGCCGCTCGACAGCGGCGGCCTTCATCTCGCTCTGCGCGCTGAACCCCGAAGGCTCGGAGCTCGAGCTTGCGCGCACGCTCCGCCGCGCCTCGCCTACCGCCTATCCGAACCGCCTCC
>JALHTP010000248.1 GCA_022865725.1 Methyloceanibacter sp.
ATCGCCGCCGACCAGCGCGAACAGATAAGAGGGCTTGGGATGGGGATCGTGCCAGATCGCGAAATGCCGATCGGTGCCGGCGATGTCGCCTTGGCCGATCGGATTGCCGTTCGAGAGCAGCACCGGGGCTGATGTCCGCTCGGCCTCGATGCGGACGGTATAGACCGCGAGCACGTCGGGCCGGTCGAGGAAGAAAGTAATGCGGCGGAAGCCTTCGGGCTCGCATTGGGTGCAATAGGTGCCGCGCGAGCGGTAGAGGCCGGAAAGCGCGGTGTTGGCTTCAGGATCGCACAGGGTGACGGTTTCGAGCGTGAAGGGGTGCGCGGGAGGGGACGCGATGCTGAGCGAGGTCTCCGTGAGCTCGTAGTCCTCGGCCGAGAGGGGTTTGCCGTCCAGCGCCAGGCTTTGCAGCGAGAGGCCCTCGCCGTCCAGCACGAGCGGCCGCCCGCCGGTCGCCACTTTCGGGTTTGGCCGCAAGCGGAGCTTGGCGGCGATGCGCGTCGCCTTCGGATCGAGCGCCACGTCGAGCTCGACCTCCTCGATGAGATAGTCGGGGGCTGTGTAGTCTTTGAGGAGTTTGGCTTTGCGGCCGGAGTGTTGCATGGAGGTGGACCCATCCCTTTCGCCGTCGCTCTTAGAGGCCTGAGCGCGCGCTGCCAAGCGCGGATATTTTTCTGACGTACATGCAACGTGGATGGCCGGGACAAGCCCGGCCATGACAGCTTGCATTTTAGGAGACTACTGGGAGACTTCGCTGAGAACGCGGCGGGCGATCTGGGCCAGCTTGGTCAAATCGTCGCTCAGATTCTCCGCTCCGTCATTCCGGCGCAAGCCGGACTCCAGCGAAGAATCATTGACTTATTTTTGCTGGATACCGGCTTTCGCCGGTATGACGAGAAGACTGCGCGGGCGTCCCTAATCCAAACTAGCGTTGCGCAAGCGAAGCGCGTTGCCGACGACCGAGACCGAGGACAGGCTCATGGCGGCGGCGGCGACGATCGGCGACAGCGTGACGCCGAACACGGGATAGAGCACGCCCGCCGCGATCGGCACGCCCACCGCGTTATAGACGAAGGCGAAGAATAGATTCTGCTTGATGTTGCGCATGGTGGCGCGGGCGAGGTTGACGGCGCGCACCACGCCGCGGAGATCGCCTTTGAGCAGCGTAAGCCCCGCGCTCTCCATGGCCACGTCGGCGCCGGTGCCCATGGCGATGCCCACATCGGCTTTGGCGAGAGCCGGCGCGTCGTTGATGCCGTCGCCGGCCATGGCCACGACATGGCCCTTAGACTGTAAGCCCTCGATGAGCTTGAGCTTGTCCTCGGGCCGCAAGCCAGCATGAACCTCGTCGATGCCGAGCTTCGCCGCCACGGCCTTGGCCGTAATCTCGTTGTCGCCGGTCGCCATCACGATCCGGAGACCCAGACGATGCAGCCTGGCGATGGCCTCGGCGGCGGTCGGCTTGATGGGATCGGCCACGGCGATGAGGCCGGCCAGCTTGCCGCCGATGCTTAGGAACATCACCGTCTCGCCGTCCTTGCGCATCGCGTCGGCGCGGGGAGCGAGCGGCGAGGCGTCGATGCCCGCGCCCTGCATGAGACGCTGATTGCCGAACAACACCTCTCTTCCTTCGACGCGTCCTTTGACGCCTTCGCCGGTGACCGAGGCGAAGCTCTCCGCCTTGACGAGCTTGAGCCCGCGCTTCTCGGCGCCGAGCAGGATCGCTTCGGCAAGCGGATGCTCGCTGCCGGCCTCGATGGCGGCGGCAAGCCGAAGCACATCGTCCTCGCCGAAGCCTTGAACCGCCTCGACCAGAGTGAGGGTGGGCTTGCCCAGGGTCAGCGTGCCGGTCTTGTCGATGACGGCAGTGTCGACAGCGGCGAGGCGCTCCAGCGAAGCGGCATTGCGCACGAGCACGCCTGCTTGAGCGCCGCGTCCGGTGGCGACCATGATGGAGATGGGCGTGGCGAGCCCGAGCGCGCACGGGCAGGCGATGATGAGCACGCTCACCGCCGCCACCAGCGCGTAGGCAAGCTGCGGTGAGGGTCCAAAGAAGAGCCAAGCGAGGAAGGCGAGCACGGAAATGGCGATCACCGCCGGCACGAAATAGCCCGAGACGGTATCGGCCAGCCGCTGAATGGGCGCGCGCGAGCGCTGCGCGTCGGCGACCATGGCGACCACTTGGGCGAGCGTGGTCTCGGCGCCGGTGCGGTCGACGCTTATGTCGAAGCTGCCGGTGCCGTTCAGCGTGCCGCCGGTCACGCGGTCGCCGTTGACCTTCTCCACGGGGACGGGCTCGCCGGTGAGGAGCGACTCATCGACCGCGCTTCTCCCCTCGATGACCGTGCCGTCGATGGGGACCTTGTCGCCGGGCCTGACCCGCAGCACGTCGCCCACTTTGACCGAGGCGAGCTCAACCGTCTCGGTCTTGCCGTCCTTCAGCACGCGGAGCGCGGTCTTGGGTGCTAGGTCGAGCAGCGCGCGGATGGCGCCGCCGGTCTTCTCGCGGGCCCTGAGCTCGAGCACTTGGCCGAGCAGCACGAGCACCACGATGACGGCTGCCGCCTCGAAATAGACGGGAACGAGGCCATGGGCGTCCCGCATGGCCGCGGGGAAGAGGCCAGGCGCCACGGTGGCGACGAGGCTGTAGAGAAACGCCGCTCCCGTGCCGAGCCCGATCAGGGTGAACATATTGAGCCAGCCCGAGCGGATCGAGGCGAAGCCGCGCACGAAGAACGGCCAGCCGCACCAGAGGACGGCCGGAGTCGCAATGACGAGCGCCAGCCATTGCTCTTCATGCGGTGAGAGGAAGGGTAGGAGGTCGAGGCCGAAGATGTGAGCGCTCATGTCGAGGATGACGAGCGCAAGCGAGAGCGGCACGCCGACCATGAGTCTCCGCGTGAAGTCGACGAGCTCGGGGTTGCCGCCGTGCTCGTGCTCGGGCGGCACGCCCATGGGCTCGAGCGCCATGCCGCAGATGGGGCAGGGACCGGGCCC
>JALHTP010000249.1 GCA_022865725.1 Methyloceanibacter sp.
CGAGATGATCGCCGAGGAGACCGTCGCCTTCGAGGCGCTCGAAATCGAGCCGGACCAGGCTCCCGCCTGGGAGGCCGAAGCGCCGTCCTTTGGCGCTGCCGTGGCGCGGCAAGCCGAGCTTGATGCCCCGCGGACGAATGGATCGGGCGCGCATCAGAGCTATGCTGCGGCGCCTTCTCCGTCGCCGCTCGATGCCTCTGCGCGGACGCTCGAGGACAGCGTCAAGGACATGCTCCGTCCAATGCTCCGTCAATGGCTCGACGAGAACATGGCGCGGGTGCTCACCGCGGCCCTCAAGGACGAGCTGAAGGATGACCCGTCCCGTCTCCAAGGAGACTGAGGGAGCGGACCTAGGGCAGGGACCGAGGTCGCTCGCAGGTTGACAGCTAAGAAGGCAACAGCGTAGGACGCGCGCGCGCCTTTTTCCCGCGCGAAACCCCACGCGTCCATGCTCGACAAGACCTATCAGCCGCAAAAGATCGAAGACGCCATCTATGGCGCCTGGGAGGAGGCGGGAGCCTTCGCCGCCGGCGCGCCCGGGCGCGAGCACGCCAAGCCCTTCGCCATCGTCATCCCGCCGCCGAACGTGACGGGCTCGCTGCATATGGGGCACGCGCTGAACAACACGCTCCAGGACGTGCTGGTGCGCTTCGAGCGCATGCGCGGCCGCGACGTGTTGTGGCAGCCCGGCACCGATCACGCCGGCATCGCCACGCAGATGGTGGTCGAGCGGCAATTGATGGAGCGGCAGGAGCCGAACCGCCGCGCCATGGGCCGCGAAGCTTTCATCAAGCGCGTGTGGCAATGGAAGGAAGAGTCGGGCAACACCATCGTCGGCCAGCTCAAGCGGCTCGGCTGCTCCTGCGACTGGTCGCGGCTCAGATTCACCATGGACGAGGGACTGTCGCGCGCCGTGCGCAAGGTCTTCGTCAATCTCTACCGCGCCGGCCTCATCTACAAAGACAAGCGCCTCGTCAATTGGGACCCCGAGCTCTTGACCGCCATCTCCGACCTCGAGGTCGAGCAGATCGAGACCAAGGGCCATCTCTGGCATCTGCGCTATCCGATCGAGGGGAGGCCCGGCGAGTTCATTGTCGTCGCCACCACGCGTCCAGAGACCATGCTCGGCGATACCGCGGTCGCCGTGCACCCCGACGACGAGCGCTACAAGCATCTCGTGGGCCTAAACGTCATCCTGCCGCTGGTGGGGCGCCGCATCCCGATCGTCGCCGACGAGTATTCCGACCCCGAGAAGGGCTCAGGCGCGGTGAAGATCACCCCGGCCCACGACTTCAACGATTTCGAGGTGGGCCGACGGCATGGCCTCCCCATGATCAACGTCCTGAGCCCCGAGGGGAAGCTCCTGCTCGATCCCAATCCGGACTTCATCCAAAATGTCGAGCCGAGCGTGGAACTGAAGGCGACGATTCTCGAATTCAACGGCGTGTTCCGCTTCGCCGCGCGCAAGATGATCGTGCATCAGCTCGAGGCGCGCGGTCTGATGGAGAAGATCGAGCCGCATGCCCACACCGTGCCGCATGGCGACCGCTCCAATGCGGTGATCGAGCCGCGCCTCACCGACCAGTGGTATGTCGATGCGGCGACGCTGGCCAAGCCGGCGATCGAGGCGGTGAAGCGCGGCCGCACCACTTTCGTGCCGAAGAATTGGGAGACGACCTACTTCCATTGGATGGAGAACATCCAGCCCTGGTGCATCTCGCGCCAGCTCTGGTGGGGCCACCAGATCCCCGCCTGGTACGCACCCGACGGCGAGATCTTCGTCGCCGAAGACGAAGCGGGCGCGCATGCGCTCGCCAAGGAGCATTACGGCAAGGCGGTTCAGCTCGAGCGCGACGAGGACGTGCTCGACACCTGGTTCTCCTCCGGGCTCTGGCCGTTCTCGACGCTGGGCTGGCCCGACCATACGCCCGAGCTTGCCCGCTATTACCCGACCGACGTGCTCGTCACCGGCTTCGACATCATCTTCTTCTGGATCGCGCGCATGATGATGATGGGCCTCTACGTGATGGAGGAGGTGCCGTTCCGCGACGTCTATATCCACGCGCTGGTCCGCGACGAGAAGGGCCAGAAGATGTCGAAGTCGAAGGGGAACGTCATCGATCCCCTCGACCTGATCCAAACTTACGGCGCCGACGCACTCAGGTTCACCCTCGCCGCCATGGCGGCGCAGGGGCGCGATATCAAGCTCAGCTCCTCGCGCGTCGAGGGCTATCGCAATTTCGCGACCAAGCTTTGGAACGCCGCGCGCTTTTCCGAGATGAACCAATGCGTGCCGCTTAGCGGCTTCGATCCAGCCGCCGCCAAGGTGACGCTGAACCGCTGGATCGCAGGCGAGAGCGAGCGGACCGCCGCCGCCGTCACCGAGGCCTTGCAGGCCTTCCGCTTCAACGAGGCGGCCGGCGCCATCTATCACTTCATCTGGCATGTCTATTGCGACTGGTATCTGGAGCTGATCAAGCCGATCCTTACCGGCAGCGACGAGGAAGCCGCCGCCGAGACTCGCGCCATGGCGGCATGGGTGCTCGACCGGGCGCTCAAGCTGCTTCACCCCTTCATGCCCTTCGTCACCGAGGAGCTGTGGGCGAAGCGCGCTCCCGCAGGGGAGGGCCGGGGAAGCCTCATCATGCTTGCGCCCTGGCCCGAGCATCTCGGCCTGGAGAATGCGCAAGCCGACGCCGAGATCGGCTGGCTGATCAGGGTCATCTCCGAGGTCCGCTCGGTGCGCGCCGAGATGAACGTGCCGGCCGGCGCCAAGGTGCCGCTTCTCATCTCTGGCGCAAGTGAAGAGACCAAGGCGCGCGTGGCCCGTCACGCTGACACGCTGCTTCGCCTGGCGCGCTTGGAGACGCTCGAATTCGGCAAGCCGCCGCATGGCGCGGTGCAGATCGTGCTCGACGAGGCCGTGCTCGCGCTGCCTCTGGCCGGCATTATCGACATCGACGCCGAGTCCAAGCGGCTGAAGCGCGAGATCGACAAGATCGGCGCGGAGATCAGGCAGCTCGATGCCAAACTCTCGAACGAGAAATTCGTCTCGCGCGCCCCCGAGCATGTGGTCGAGGAACAGCGCGAGCGCAAAGTCGAAGCCGAGGCGATCGAAGCCAAGCTCGAGCAGGCGCTGAAGCGCCTCGAAGCCGCGCTTTAGGTCGGCCTCGCCCCAGGCACTTCGTCATGCCCGGGCTTGACCCGGGCATCCACGAATTCAAGCACCTGAATCGAAAGACGTGGATGGCCGGAACTTCGCTCGGCCATGACCGGCTTGGGTGAACCAAGCTATTTGGGGGGCAATGCCCCTTCCGCCGCTTCGAGCTCGCTGATCCGCCTCGCATAGACGACGAGATAAGCGGCGATGAAGACATAGAGATAGGTCTCGATGGTCTCGCTCGGCCGGTCGAGTAGCGTGGCGATATGGCCTTGCTGAAGCCGATCGATCAGCTTGAAAAACATCGCCCCAATTGCCAGTGGCACCAGCGCGTTCGCCGGCAGGAACAGAGACGCCCGGCAGGCGCGCAGCCAGGGATAGAAGATGGCGGCGAACGGAACGCCCAATCCGCCAATGGCGATGCTCAATTCGAGCAGCGAGCGCGGCGTCTTCTCGAAGATGGCGTAGGTGTTGTGCAGGTTGGTCTCCTCCTGCCGGTTCACCTCGGCCCAGTATTCCGGCGTGTTCCAGTGGAAAAAGTGCTGGCCCCAGCTCATCTCCTCTCCGGCGATATAGAGGCAGCTGATCGCGCCGATCAGCGCCACGGCGAACACGAAGGGCCGCGCCCTGACGAAGGGCTTGAACAGCAGACGCCCGGCAATCCAGAGGCCGATCAGCGGAATGAAGAAGTGAGAGATCTCGAGAATTCCGTGGCCTTCCGGAAGCACGTGGCGGTCGTGCCATCCCCGGGCGGTCCAGAAGCTGCCAAGCG
>JALHTP010000026.1 GCA_022865725.1 Methyloceanibacter sp.
CGACCGACTATGTCACGAGTAGAAGCATCAATTCCTTGATCTCCAAACGCTAAACGCACATCTTCTGCCGATGGCCCAACCTTCAGGTCGATGCGGTCATTACTGTTCCATATATCTCTCAAGTCCTTGAGGCTGTTCTCATCCAGGTCCATATGGAATTCGTTTTGATTTAGCTCGGCGTCGAATCTGAATGTGCCTGACTCAGTGCGGATATGGACCTCCGTCTTTGGTGGGAATGTCCCGATCGATGTTGAAGTAGAAGGACAGGCGTTGCCCGCCTTGAGCCGTTAGGCTCGGGGTGTCAAATCCGCGAAGGAGAGCAACGCCATGACGAATCCTACCACGATTTCACCGATGACGCTGGTGCCCAGCCTTGAAGCGGCTTGGCGAGATGTGGACCTCTCATTCGAGCGCTTCTGTCTGACGGCCGGCATCGGAGCGATTGAGCAGCTGCTGTGCGAGGACGCGCAGCGGCTGGCTGGTCCGCGCCATAGCCGCGGAGAACGCGTTGGCCACCGCTGGGGTGCGACGAAGGGGAAGATAGGCTTCCATGGCGGCAAGGTTGTTGTGCGCCGGCCACGGGTGCGCAGCGAGGGCCACGAGGTTGCGCTACCGACCTGGAGGGCGGCGCAAGCCGAGGATTGGCTTGGGCGCTGGGCGATGAATCTGATGCTGATCAACGTATCGACGCGCAAGCTTAAACGCGCTGTGCGGTTGCCCGAGGGCGATCTGCCGGCGGTCATGGGTGACGGCACGTCGAAATCGGCGGCTTCGCGCCGGTTCGTGGCGCTGTCTGCCGAGCGCATGGCCGAGTGGATGGCCTCGGACCTGTCCAAGCTGGATCTGCTGGTCATCCAGATCGATGGCCTGCACATCGGCAACGACCTGGTTCTGGTGGCTGCGCTCGGAATCGATGGAGAAGGCAATAAGCATCCGCTTGGCTTGATCGAAGGCGCCACCGAGAATGCCCCTGTCGTGCAGGCTCTCATCGACAATCTGATCGAACGCGGGCTCGATCCCAAGGTCTGCCGATTGTTCATTGTCGACGGCGCGAAGGCGCTGACCAAGGTGATCCGCTCGACCTTCGGCCGGCATACGCCGATCCAGCGCTGCCAGGTTCACAAAGCCCGCAATGTGATCGATCGCCTGCCCAAACCGCTGCATGCCTCCGTGCGCAAGGCGCTGCGACAAGCCTGGGAACTCGACGACGCTGACAAGGCTGAGCGGTTGTTGCGCAATC
Organism: Methyloceanibacter sp.; assembly: GCA_022865725.1. Taxonomy (GTDB): domain Bacteria; phylum Pseudomonadota; class Alphaproteobacteria; order Rhizobiales; family Methyloligellaceae; genus Methyloceanibacter. The sequence continues at coordinate 1,241 of JALHTP010000026.1, forward strand.
TCGCCCGCAGGCTCGAGCAAGAGGCGCCCGGCGTTGCTGCGAGCATCCTCGAAGGGCTTGACGAGATGCTGACCGTCAACCGCCTCGGTCTACCAGCGCAGCTCCGACGCTCGCTTGCCTGCACCAACTCAATCGAGAACGTGATGGGGACAGTGCGTCGCGTCTGCCGCAACGTGAAGCGATGGCGAAACGCAGCCATGGCGCTGCGCTGGACCGCCGCCGGCATGCTGGAGGCGGCCAAGGGCTTTCGACGCCTCAAGGCACACAAGCAGCTGCCAATACTCAAAGCTGCGCTGGCTGCGCATCACGCCAAGCATACGACCAAACAGAAACTTGAGGACAACCTGAAAGCCGCATAGCATCATCAACAGGCAGCGCTCGTCCCGCCGAGTTCAACAAAGGACGGGACATCCCCGGGCGCTGATCGTTTCGGCGTTAGTGGCATCAGCGTAGATTCGCCTCTAGCCATGTCGAAAGAGGTTCGAGCGGCGGCGGTCGCAATGCCTCGGCCGCACGCCTCCAACGCTCCGCAACCCGGTCACATGCCTTACGATTTGCGCTTGTCGGTTGTGGGATGTGTGCCACCCTCTGCCTCGTCGAAGGCCAGGTCCTCTGGCAGGTCATCCATGCAACCACAGTCGTGCCTGACGCGTCCGCAGGTCTCGCAGATGTAGCTCATCGCCCCTTCACCGCCTTGTTCACAGAGACAGGTCGCGCCTTGGGCTTGGGCATCTGTGTGACCGGAGGCAGTGGTTGGTGGCGCTTGCCCTCGCTGGCGCTGGCCATCCACCCGCTTCCAGCAGGCGGACTCACGGACTTCACCCTGACGGGCGGCGTCTTGGGCTTGGGTCGCGTCTCTACTATCGATTCGTCAGACACCGGAACGGCTTGCTCGCCCTTAGGGGTTTTGTATGTGAACACCTTTGGAGCCTTCTTCTTTCCCGCCTTCTTGCGCTGCTTCTTTTCCGCCTTCTTGTTCGTCGTCTTTGCCATTGGCTTCCTCCCCTACGAGAACGTCCTTCTTAACCATCAGCAAGCTCATGGAGCGCGCTGCGAAGCTCTTGCGTCAACGTCACGTTCTGCCGCGCCGTGAGATCGCGCAGTCGAGACGGCACGGCGAGCACCCGATTGCGGAACGCCTGCAACTTCCCACGCCAGAAGGTCTCGACCTCGCTCGCCTCGACCAGTTCGCCGCGCATCTTCGCTGCTTTCGTCGTGGCGAGGTCCGCTTGGGCCGCGCCTAGCCGCTCCCTTGCCGTCACACCGGCTTCACCGCCACGGCCTGCCGCTTCTGCGCGTAGGTGCTTCACGTAGCCGGAGATCGAGGCGTCACCCTTCCATGATCCGCGCTTGCGGCCCTTCACGATGATCTTGCGCTTGCCAAGGTCCGCGATGGTCTTGCTCGTCGTGTCGAACAGCTTGGCGAGCGCGCCGGTGGTGATCTCGTCGGTCATGCAATCAGTGTAGCGCAACGAGCACTGATTTCATTGAGAAATGAAAGAGGGCGGGACGCGCCCGCTTGCTCCGCCGGGCCGACTTAACCCTCTTAGATCGACGCGCATCAGGTTCGATGCGCCCCCGCATGATTACCATGATTGAAGAGGCGCCTTGCGTCGCCACGGAGCTCACCCGTAGGCGAGACATGTCGATAGAGCGTCGATCGCGTAACGCCTAGTTCCTCGCACAGGGACGCGACA
>JALHTP010000250.1 GCA_022865725.1 Methyloceanibacter sp.
CGGCTCCACCGAGCAGCTCTTGCGCAAGCTCACCCAATTGGCGCGCGAGGCGCATTACGTGATCGTCGACTTCAAGCGCGTGCATTTTGCCGACGCCTCGGGGCGCAAGCTGATCACGCGCGCCGCGCGATCCATGGCCGAGGGAGAGACCGAACTAGTGTTCGCCTCGATCGCCGACGCCGGTCCTCTCGCGCCCCTCGCCCGCGAGTTTGCCGAGCACGGAGACGAGCGGCTGGTGCGCGTCTTCAGCAATGCCGACGCGGCGCTCGAATGGTGCGAGGACCAGCTGCTGGCGCACTCGACCTATGACGGCGCGGGACCGAAATTCGCCCTGACCCAGCTCGACCTGTTCAAGGGGCTGAAACCCGAGGAATACCGGCTGGTCGAGTCCATCGTGCGCCCGCTCATTTTCGAGAAGGGAGAGGTCATCATCCGCGAGGGGGCCGACGCGAAGCTTTTCTTCGTGGTCGCCCGCGGCACGGTCAGCGTGCAGATCAGGGTTCAGGGCGACCGCAAGAAACGCGTGGCCTCGATCGGGCCGGGCTTGAGCTTCGGCGAGATGGCGCTGCTCGACGGAGGCAAGCGCTCGGCCGACATCATCGCCGACGAGCGGGTGATCTGCTACGGGCTCGCGGTCGAGCAGCTGCAGGAGCTAGCGGCCGAGCATCCCAATATCATGATCACCATCCTCGGTAATCTGACGCGCGAGTTCTCGGAACGCCTGCGCCACGCCAACGACGAGATCAGCGCGCTCGAATAGAGAGGTGACTTAGGCCGAGGCGGCCGCCTTTTGCGGCTTCATGCGCGGCTCCTTCGACGGCTCGAGCGGCACGTTCAGCTCCACATAGAGGCCGGTCGGCCTGAACTCGAGCTTGGTCTCGCCGCCGAGATTGTGGCGGATGCCCTTGTCGATGAGCTGCATGCCGAAGCCGTTATTGCGCCGCGCCGGAACCTGACCGAGGCTGGCCCGCTCCTCCCAGGTGAGCAGGAGCCGGCCGCCGCGCACGGTCTTCCAGCTGATGCCGAGCTGGCCATTATTCGATGACAGCGCCCCGTATTTCACGGCGTTGGTGGCGAGCTCGTGCAGGGTCATGGCCAGGATCGAGGTGCATTGCGGCGGCAGCAGCACGTCAGGCCCCTTGATCATGATCTTCGGACCGCCTTCGCGCTTATACGGCTCCAGCTCGCGCTCGACCATGGCCTTGAGGCTCGCGCCCGACCATTGCGATTCGAGCAGGAGATCATGGGCGCGATGCAGCGCCTGGAGCCGCTCGGCCAGCGTCTGAGCCATGGCTTGCGCGGGCTTCGAGGTCGCCTGGCGCAAGCTCGCCTGCACCAGCGACTGCACGATGGCGAGAGCATTCTTGACGCGGTGATTGAGCTCTCCCACCAGCATCGACTGGCGCTGCGCGGTGCGCCTCCGCTCGGTGACGTCGCGGAAGATGAGCACGGCGCCCGCGAGCGAGCCGTCGAAGCCGAGAATAGGCGCGCCGCAATGCTCGACCGGCAGCTCCTGCTTGTCGCGCGTGACGAGAAGGGCGCCCGATTCGAGCCGCGTCACCGCGCGCTCGCGCAGCGCCTTCAACGCCGGATCGTCGACCGGCTTGCGCGTGCTCTCGTTGATGACGCGAAACACCTCCCAGATCGGCCGGCCGCGGGCTTCTTGTCCCGCCCATCCCGTCATCTGCTCGGCGATCTTGTTGAGCAGCAGTACGCTGCCGTTCGGATCGGTGGCGATCACGCCGTCGCCGATGCTGCCGAGAGTCGTGCTCAACCATTCGCGCTGGCCGCGCAGCTCCATCAGGGCCGCGTTGCGATCGCGATCGGCGCGCCTTACGGCGCCGATCGTGGTCCAGGCGAAGAGCGCGAGCACGAGGATGCTGGCGACGGCGAAGATGGCGAGCGTGGCCGCGCTGTCATAGTAGCTATTGGCCTCGGCCTGATGCGCGAACCAGCCGATCACCAGCGGCAGCACGAGGATGCCGGGCAGAAGCCGCCGTAGCATCTCGCCGGCCGGCGACTGCTCCACGATGGCGGCGGCGATGCCGTATTCGGGTGAGGCGGCAAGCAGGCCGAGCGCGAGCAGGAAGCCGCAGATCGCGCCGTGGACCGACATCTGGGTGAAGGGGAACGGATAATAGTAGCTGGCGACGCCGTAGGCGTACCCGGCCAGCACGATGAGGACCTGGGCGAGGATGATGAGCGCCAAGATCTGGCTGAAGGCCGACAATATGCTGCCCTGCTTGGCGTAAAGCAGCGCCAGCCCGAACAGGATCAGCGATCCGGTGATGCCGGGCGCCACGTGCAGCTTGCCGGCTTGCGGGGCGCCCGCCGCCAGGCTGTCGCCGCGAACGAAGGCCTGATCGATGCCGAGCGTGAAGCCGAACAAATCCTCGCTGAGGACGGCAAGACCGAGCACGATCAGGGCGAAGCCGATCAGCCGGGCAAGCGGGCGGATCGGCCGGAAGGTGAAGCAGAAAAGGCCGACGGCGGCGGCGATGACGCCCACGGCGGCGGCGGGCGTCATGCTGGCGGCGCCCGGCAGGGTCTCGGTCAGCCCCTGATCGGGGAGCTGCCACGCAAAGAGGATGACGCCGCCAATCAGGGCGACGATGAAGGCGGCCAAGCGCGCCACGAGCAACGAAATTTGCTCCGCGCGCGGCGCAGGCAGCGCCATTTTCACTGCGACTTCAGCCACTCGCCTTCCTCATCCAAGTTCACGGAAAATGGAGCCGGAAGCTTTGGGCGCTCCTCGGCAGAAGGCCGCAACGCATGC
>JALHTP010000251.1 GCA_022865725.1 Methyloceanibacter sp.
GAGTGCGGCTTCGAGGCGGTCGTTGCCCCAGAACAATTCGTCGCCAACGATGAAGGACGGCGCGCCGAATATCCCGCGCGACGCCGCCTCCTCGGTCTGACGCTTCAGCGCCTCCTTGTTCTCCTGCGTGCTCGCCGCGGCAAAGGCGGAATCGGCGTCGACGCCGAGCGCGCCGAGAATGGCGGCAAGCGTCGCCTCGTCGCTGATGTCTTTCTACTCAGCGTAATTCGCTGCGAACACGGCGCGGGTGAAAGCGGGCGTCCAGCCCTCATCCTCGCCGATCAGCGCCAGCCGCGCGGCCTTGAGCCCATTCTGCGGGAAGCTTGCAGGGGGGAGCGCAAGCGGCAGGCCTTCGGCTTCGCAAATGCGTGTCAGGTCGCGCCACATATAGCGGCCCTTGGCCGCGAAGACGTTGAACGGCGAATCGGTCAGGCCTTGCTCTTTCAGGATCGGCCCGAGCAGGAAGGGGCGCCAGCGCAAGGCGACGCCGGCCGCATCCGCCAGCCGCTCGATGCGCATGGCGGCAGGGTAGGAATAGGTGCTGGCGAATTCGTACCAGAACTCGATGTCAGCCTCGATTTCAGCCATGGCGAAGACGTTCTGGGCGCGGGTTCGTGGGTGCCGGTGTTATAAGGCCTTCCGGCTCGTAGGCGAGCGCGACATAGAGGCGACCAAGTGATCCTCCGCACGGTGTTCCGCATGCTTTTGGTGGTGGTGGCCTTCTTCTTTGCCGCTCTCGCCGCTCTTGCCGTGCTCTTTGTGATGGGCGCCATCTGGGCCGGGGGCGAGCTCAGCGCTGCGGCGCCACAGGACTCGGCCCTTCAGCACGCAGCCCCAATCTTCGGCATGGTGCTGTTCGCCGGCACCGTCGCGCCTGCGCTCAATGCGCTACCGGCGCTGATCGCGGTGGTGGCAGGCGAGGTGCTGAGGATCAGATCCTGGATGTATTATGTGCTTGCAGGCGGCGCGTCGCTCGCTGCCATTCCCATTCTTGCCGCGCCGGAGACGACAGATTTGCGGGCGATCCTGGCCAGCGCCTATATGCCGATCTTCGCCGCTGCGGGCTTCGCCGGCGGCTTTATCTATTGGCTGCTGGCCGGATCGCGGGCCTGAGCCTAGGCGGTTTCCAATTCGTCCAGCGCGCAGATGCGGGCCTGCAAGGCAAGGCGTGCCGCGGGCCACGGCTCGGGCGCGTGTTGCGTGACGGTCTCCCGCCACGCAACGCTGCCGTTCGAACGCCGGCGGCGCGTGACGAAGCCGAAGCTCGGGATTGCGGCAAAGGGGCCGGCCTTAGGCTGTTTAGCCTCGGTCGGGCACTGCTCTAGTGCTTGGAGCGCCATTCGTTTCCTACCTTCTCGTCTTTGAGGGCGACCGCTTCGAGCGACTCGCTTTCCTGATCCTTGAACGTCTGTCCCCCCAATCAGGTTCCTGCGAGCGAGGACGCGATTCGCGCGGCGACATGAGACGATATCCACAGGCTATCCACACTGATCGAGATCAAGACTGTCATCGATTCGTCAGCTGGCTGTCGCCGATCCGCAATCGAAACTTCACCAGAGCCTCACGCAACTGTCTTGCCGGCCCGATAGCGTCGCCTCTGGGTGTCGGGTTTGGGGGTTTGCCGTGTCGCGCGGCTTCTTGCTGTCGTTCATCGCGCTTGGTGTGGCGCTTGCGGTCGTGTTCGCCGCCTATCC
>JALHTP010000252.1 GCA_022865725.1 Methyloceanibacter sp.
ACCATTTGCCGCCGAAGCCGGCGAGCGGAGGCAGTCCGGACATGGCCACGATGGCGATCGCCGCTGCTGCAAAGGTAAAGGGCATGCAACGGGCGAGGCCGCCAAGATCGGCGAATGTGCGAGAGCCTGTCCGCAAAATGATGGCGGCCGCTACAAGGAACAGGATTTCCTTGGTTGTCCGACATCAGCACCTGTGAGACAGAATTAGCGGCTTGAGGAACGGAGGATTTCGGGCTCATCGTAACCACTTGAGGAGTGGACATGAGACAGAAATCCGCAACCCCTGAAACACGGTCCGAGCGGCTCGTGAGAGATATTCGCCGGGCCACCCGCAAGCAGTATTCCGCCGAGGAGAAAATCCGCATCGTCCTCGACGGGCTGCGCGGCGAAGCCAGCATTGCCGAACTCTGCCGTCGCGAGGGCATTGCCGAGAGCCTCTACTACAGCTGGTCGAAAGAGTTCCTGGAGGCTGGCAAGCGCCGGCTGTCCGGCGACACGGCCCGCACCGCCACCAGCAGCGAGGTCAAGGACCTCAGACGCCAGGCCCAGGAGCTGAAAGAGGTTGTCGCCGAACAAGCCCTCGAACTGCGCCTGCTTAAAAAAAGTATGATCGGGGATGGGGGCGACGAGGCATGAGATATCCCGCATCCGAAAAACACGAGATCATCCGCATCGTCGAGCAGTCTCACCTGCCTGTGCGCCGGACGCTGGAAAAGCTCGGCGTCCTGCCAGCAACCTTCTATCGCTGGGTCGACCGCTTTCAGTCCGGCGGCGTCGAAGCGCTGGAAGACAACCCGTCTCGCCCAAAAGACGTGTGGAACCGCATTCCCGACGACGTGCGCCAGCGGATCGTTGGGCTGGCACTCGATGAACCGGAACTCTCACCCCGCGAACTTGCAGCAAAGTTCACTGATACGCAGAATTACTTCGTCTCGGAAGCGTCTGTTTATCGCCTGCTCAAGGCCCACGACCTCATAACCAGCCCCGCCTTCATCGTGGTGAAGGCGGCCGATGAGTTTAAGAACAAGACGACGGCCATCAATCAGCTCTGGCAGACCGACTTCACGTACCTGAAGGTCATCGGCTGGGGATGGTTCTATCTCTCGACCATCCTCGACGACTTCTCGCGTTACATCATCGCCTGGAAGCTGTGCACCACGATGAAAGCCGAGGACGTCACCGATACATTGCAGATGGCGCTCGCAGCCTCAGGGTGCGATTCCGTCCGCGTCGTCCACAAACCACGTCTGCTAAGCGATAACGGCGCGAGCTACGTCTCCGCCGATCTCGCCGAATGGCTCGACGAGCAGGGCATGGACCACGTACGCGGCGCACCTCATCATCCGCAAACCCAGGGCAAGATCGAGCGCTGGCATCAGACGTTGAAGAACCGAATCCTGCTCGAAAACTACTACCTGCCCGGCGATCTCGAAGCCCACATCGGCCGCTTCGTCGAGCACTACAATCACCGCCGCTATCACGAGAGCCTGAAAAACCTGACCCCAGCCGATGTCTACTTCGGACGCGGCCAGAAAATCCTCAACATGCGAGAAAGGATCAAACGCGACACCATCCGGCAACGCCGCTTGCAGCATCAAATGAAAGCCGCTTAAACTCGAAACCAGATGAGCCAGATCCTCCGCTA
>JALHTP010000027.1 GCA_022865725.1 Methyloceanibacter sp.
CCCGCCTTCCGTCCTCCGGGTCCTGGGTAGCATGCGAGCGCCAAACTCACTAGCCAAGCGGGCGAGGCGAATGCCCACCATTGCTCATGACCGAGCTTGGCTTTAGGATCATCGCTCGGGGCTCACGCGGCCGCCCCGTGAGGCAAATATCGCCCAAGCGCCGCTCCGTAAGGCTTTATGCCTATGCTACGGAGTGAGCTGCCATGGGCTCAATTGAGACGCCACCCAAACCAACCTTCCGAGAGGCGCTCGCCATCTGGGCGAAGATCGGCGTATTGTCCTTCGGCGGACCGGCAGGCCAGATCGCGCTGATGCATCGCGTCCTCGTCGAGGACCGTCGCTGGATCGCGGAGAACCGCTTCTTACACGCTCTCAACTTCTGCATGCTGCTGCCGGGGCCTGAGGCCATGCAACTGGCCACCTATGTCGGCTGGCGGCTGCATGGCACGGCCGGAGGCCTTGCCGCCGGTCTCCTCTTCGTGCTGCCTGGCGCCGCTGTCGTGCTGACCCTCAGCATCGCCTACGCCCTTTACGGTCAAACGCCGATCGTCGAGGCGGCTTTCGTCGGCATCAAGGCCGCGGTCCTCGTGATCGTCATCGAAGCGCTTATACGGGTTGCGCGGCGCGCGCTCCGCGGCCCCTACGACGTCGCCATCGCCGCTGCGGCCTTCGTCGCCATCTTTTTCCTTGCCGCACCCTTTCCGCTGATTATTGCCGGCGCCGCATTGATCGGCTGGCTGCTTGCGCTGGCTTCGCCTGCTCCCGCAGCCGCGCCAATTGTGGGACCCACGCCCGTTCCGCTGGCGCAGACGCTAAAGACCGCAGTACTTTGGCTTGCGATCTGGATCGGTCCCCTCCTGCTCCTAGCGGCACTCTTCGGCCGCGACCATGTCATGACCGACATCGCGCTGTTCTTCTCGAAGCTCGCCGTCGTGACCTTCGGCGGCGCCTATTCGGTGCTCGCCTATATGGCGCAGCAGGCAGTCGAGACCCATGGCTGGTTGAGCGCGGGAGAGATGCTTGACGGGCTCGGCCTCGCCGAAACGACGCCCGGCCCCCTCATTCTGGTGACTGAGTTCGTGGGCTTCCTCGCCGGCTTCCGGAAAGGTGGCGAACCGGCACTCGCCTTCGGGCTGCTCGCCGCCGCCGTCACGCTTTGGGCAACCTTCGCGCCCTGCTTTCTCTGGATCTTCGTTGGAGCGCCCTATGTCGAGCGCTTAAGCGCAAACCCTCGCCTTGCCGGAGCGCTCGCCGGCGTCACCGCCGCCGTGGTCGGCGTGATCCTAAACTTAAGCCTTTGGTTTGCGCTACACGTCCTCTTCGGCAAGGTTGCCGCCGTGTGGCACGGTCCGGTGCTGCTTTGGACGCCCGAGCTGGCGAGCCTCAACATTGAGGCCCTGCTGCTGTCGGCCCTCGCCTGCGCGCTCCTGCTCAGGATGCACTTCAGCATCGCGAGTACGCTCGCGCTCACGTCCGCGGCGGCACTCGCCTGGTCGTTCGCTCAGGGCGCGATCTAGCGCTCAGCCCCTCGTTCGACGACGGTGCAAGGAAGGTGTTAGCGCGGAACCCAGAGATTGACGAAGGGCGCTCTCACCCACGTCCCAGCTCGGCCGGAATAAACCCGGGCGAAGGGCGCCGCGACAAAGGTCTCCCGGCCGCTATAATTATTGTTGCGATACCGCCAGCGGCGGTTGTAGTAGCCGGCTTGCTCGACAAGCTCGGTCGCGACGGACGGCTTGACCACCACGCCGGGGCCTGCGGAGGCTGGCGCCGGAAGGCCAACGAGAAAAGCAATGCCTGCGGCGAGAGAAAGATAAAGGGATCGATTGGTCATCGTGAATTCTCCTTAACCAAATCCCCGCCGCCCATCCGGTTATTGGTGTTGATCGGAAGCGGGAGTGTGGCCGACAGCCTGCCCGAGTGGCAAGCCCAAATTACAGCCAGCCTCTGCGCTTGAAATAGAGATAGGGCAGCACCGCGGCCAGCACCATCAAGAGGATCGCGAGCGGATAGGCGAACCACCAATCGAGCTCCGGCATGTGGCGGAAATTCATGCCGTAGATCGAGGCGATCAGCGTCGGCGGCAGGAACACGACGGCGGCGACCGAGAAAATCTTGATGATGTCGTTCTGCTGGATGTTGATCATGCCGAGCGTGGCGTCGAGCAGAAAGATGATCTTGCCGGAAAGAAAGGTGGCGTGATCGGTCAGCGAGGCGACGTCGCGCGCGGCGGAGCGGATGCGGGACTGGAGCGGCTTGACCTCCTTCCGCTCATTGGCGGCATGCACGAAAAAAGTGAGCAGCCGCCCGAACGAATGGGCGCTTTCGCGGGCCTTGGAGGTGATCTCGCCCTCGCGCCCGATCGCGCGCAACATCACGTCGAAACGGCGCTGCCGCGACGCGGCCCCGCCTCTGATCTCGAAGATCGAATGCGACAGTCCCTCGACCTCCGCCTGGATGCGCTCGATGAAATCCGCCAGCCGGTCGATGATCGTTTCCAAGAGGCCGATCAGGATGGCGGCCCCGCTCTTGAGGTCCGTCTCGGATCGGTTGCATCGCGCCACATAGATGGAGAAGGCCTTGGGCTCGGCATAGCGCAGAGTGATGAGACGCTGGCCGGTAAGAATGAAGGTGACCGGCGTCGTACTGGGCTCCCCCTGCTCGGGCTGATAGAGCAGGGTCGCGGTCATGAAATAGGCGCCGTCCTCCTGATAGAGGCGGCTCGACGCTTCGATCTCCTGCTGCTCCTCGCGCGTCGGCACGTCGAGCTTCAGCGCTCGCTCGATCTGCCCCTCTTCCTCCGGCGTGGGATTGAGGAGATCGACCCAGACCGCCGTCTCGGTGATCCTTGGCTTGCCCTTCTGGCGCTCGAGCGTGCCGGAGCGGTTCTCGTAGATGGTAAGCATCGGAATTCCCCGCGCCGATCCCGGTTCTGACTGAGCTTTGACTTAGATCATGTCCCCTTGCCGGGCGGGAATTTATACCAGTGTTCGTATAGCGCCACTGAGACATTGCACCCCACTGAAGACTTTGACAGTGGGGGCCCCGGAAGTTAACAAAGACGATGGGCTGGCTGCGCAGAGACAAGGATTGCATCGCCCTGGTTGTGGTCTGGGCGCTTCTGCTCCAGGCCGCCATCCTGTCCTTCACTTCCGGCGTTCATGCCGCCACCCTCGCCTCCGGCGGGAGCATCGTCCTCTGCACGGCGAGGGGCGCCGTCATTGGCAGGCAGCTCCCCGGGCAGGGCCATCACACCGCCGACTGCCAGTGCTGCTCGATGTCCTGTCGGACTGCCTGCGGCGGCGGATGCGGCGGCATCGTTCCCATTGCGCTTCGCGTTCCCCTTCCCGCTTCGGTGGAAGCGCCCGCCAATCCGCCGCGCTTCCTCGCCCCGCAAACGAGATCGGCTTCAGCGCAACCGCGCGCTCCGCCTCGCCGCTAACCCGAAATCTTCGCGTCGTGGAGCGCGAAGCAACGCTCTGGGCGAATGCGAGCATGTCGTTCTAGCGCGTCTTGAATGAGCGGCATCCGCCGGAGACGCCGGCGGATGCCGCTCAGTTCTTCTGCACGATGCAGGCGCCCCCGGCCGAGCGCAGCTGCGCGCAAAGCTTGGCGGCGTCCTGGAGACTGTCCGCGCCGATCTGCACCATATAGAGCGAGCGGCGCCCGCGGCTCAAATTCCGCTCGGGCAGCACGAAGGGCTCGCGGTCGCCGAGCAGCGCGGCATGCTGCCGCTTGAGCCTGCCGAACTGGGCGAGCGCCGTGGCCTTGGAGAAGGAGGTC
>JALHTP010000253.1 GCA_022865725.1 Methyloceanibacter sp.
CGGAGAGATTGTAGAGCGCCTGCAGCACGAGCATACGGAACAGCACGAGCGCATCGATCGGCTTGCGGCCAGCGTTGCTCTTGCGCCGGGCCTCCGGCGTCAGCACCACGGCCTCGATATCGGCCCGGAAGTTTTCCCACGCACGAGCCGGTCGATCGACTCCAGCGGATCGCCCTTCTCCGACAGCGCCGCCAGCCGCTTGTCCGCATCGAAAAACCCCAGCTGTGCCATCCACACCCCCTGCCGAATCATGACCTCAAGCAGCAGACTCGCACAGGCCAGCGGGACGGCCTATTGTTCGAGGCCCCCTCTTGTCATTGCCCGGCTTGACCGGGCAATCCAGTATCCACGGCCGTGCGAGTAAACCGAGATCGGGGGTTACTGGATTCCCGCTTTCGCGGGAATGACACCACCCAGAGGTGAAGCGTGGCGGAGCAGCAATTTCTCTGGAAACTCGCCTGGATCACTGGCGCCTCGGGCGCCATCTGCGGCGAGATCGCGCGGCGGCTTGCGGCAGCCGGCGTGACCGTCGCCGCCACGGCGCGGCCGAGCGACAGGCTCTATGCGCTTGCCGCCGAGAGCGAGCGCATCGGCGCCTTCCCCGCCGACGTGCTGAAGCCGGAGGAGCTGAAGGAGACTGTGGCGAAGATCGAAAGCGCGCTCGGACCAATCGAGCTCGCGCTGTTCGGCGCCGGCATGTATGTGCCGTTCGACATCCGCAACATCGACCTCGACGGCTTCCACCGCTCGATGGCGCTCAATGTCGACGGGGTGATCAACGGGGTCGCGGCGGTACTGCCCTCGATGCTGGCGCGGAATTCAGGGCATATCGCCATCATGGGCTCGCTGTTCGGCTATGTGGGCTGGCCGGGGAACGGCAGCTACGGGGCGAGCAAGGCGGCGGTGATCAATCTCGCCGAGAGCCTCAAGCTCGAATTGGAGGGGACGGGCGTCGCCATCACCATCATCAACCCCGGCTTCGTCGATACGCCGCTCAACGCCGCTTACGATCCGAAGAAGAAGCTCTATGTGATGAGCAAGGAGCGATGCGCGCGGAAAATCCTCGAGAAATTGGGGGGACGTCCCTACGAGATCGCTTTCCCGCCGCAGGTCGAAGGCTTCTTGAAGGCCGTGCGCTTTTTGCCGCGCCGCGTCTCCTTGCCGCTCATCCGCTGGTTCACGTCGCGTATGGGGGCGTAGCCGATGCGGCTGATCTTCCAGATGTTCGCTGGCTATAACGAGTGGGCCAATGCGCGGCTTTATGCGGCGGTTGGCGAGCTGCCCGACGCAGACTACCGTGCCGATCACGGCGCCTTCTTCAAATCGGTGCATGGCACGCTCAACCATCTTCTCGTCGGCGACCGCGTCTGGATGCAGCGGCTGACGGGGAAGGGCGACGCGCCAACCAGTCTCGACGCCATTCTCTGCGACGATCTCAAATCTTTGCGCGCGGCGAGGGCCGAGAGGAGGACACCCGTATCATCGCCTTCGTGGCGGGGCTAAGCGACGCGGACCTCGCGCGCAAGGTGCGTTACCGGACCATCAGCCGGCCGGCCGAGATCGAGCAGGAGCTCGGCTACGCGCTGCCGCATGTCTTCAACCACCAGACCCATCATCGCGGCCAGGTGCACGGCTTGCTGACCAGGATCGCCGGCGATGCGCCGTCGCTCGATCTCATCCTCTATCGGCGCGAGACCGGCATCGGCCTTAGCTGAGCAGCTCGCGGAAATATCTGTCGAGCATGCGGTTCTTGGGATCGGCCGCCTTGCGGCGCGCGGCGAATTGCTGAATCCGCACGCCGAAAGCCTTGCGCACCTGATCGCGGGTA
>JALHTP010000254.1 GCA_022865725.1 Methyloceanibacter sp.
CGCCGCGATCGACGGCCCGAACTTCAGGAACCACCGCCGGACCGTCTCGTAGGATGCGTCAATACCTCGCTCGGCCAGCAGTTCCTCGACATCTCGAAAGGACAGCGTGAACCTGGCATAGAGCCAGATTGCGTGGCGGATGATTTCTGGCGGGAAGCGGTGGCGCTTAAACGATATCGGTCTCATCCGATGATGCTAATCGGCGACCAACCGCTTAGCTATCTGAGTTACCGTGACATTGCCGGCGCAGCCACTGTAGACTGGGGCTGCCACGTACCGTCCCGTCAGATCTAGCTGAGCATTCGAAAAGTTGGCCCGCAGCCGGCGCAAGTCATCCGCCAAAAAGAGGTTCCGCAAGGGACCTACCGGACCGGCGCAGACTACCGAAGCACAAGATGCGCAACGTCGCGTCCCAGAGGCTGGATTTCTGTCAAAGCCGAAAGTTTGGATCGCGGCATTGGGTTGAGCGGCCGTCGTTCTATCAATCGGTTTTGCATCCCAGTTCCTGAGGAACGCGCCCTTCGACGTTTCTCCCTCCGATTCGATCGCAAGGGCAGCGTTTGTCGGCAGCGAGAGCTGTGCCGGTTGCCACCAAGCCGAGGCTGAGCTGTGGCACGGCTCGCAGCACAAGCACGCCATGGATCACGCGACGCAGAAGTCGGTGCTTGGCGATTTCAACGACGCCAGCTTCGATTATTACGGCGTGCATTCCCGCTTTTTCCGCAAAGACGGCAAGTTTTTCGTGGAGACCGACGGCCCTGACGGGAAACTCGCGACATTCGAGGTGAAATACACGTTCGGCCTCGATCCGCTGCAGCAATATCTCGTGGAGTTTCCGGATGGTCGATTGCAGGCGCTGTCGCTTGCTTGGGACAGCCGTCCGAAGGAGAAGGGCGGACAGCGCTGGTTCCATCTCTATCCCAATGAAGAGATTCGCCACGACGACATCCTGTATTGGACCAAGCTCAACCAGAACTGGAATTTCATGTGCGCGGAATGCCACTCCACAGGCGTGCACAAGAATTACGACGCGGCGAGCGATCGCTTCGCCACGAGTTGGTCAGAGATCAGCGTTGGCTGCGAGGCGTGTCATGGACAGGGGTCAAATCATGTCGCCTGGGCGCACAACCAGCAAAGCTGGTGGCCGTTCGGCAGGCGAGAGGATGCAGATATGGGGCTCGTGGTCCGGTTCGGGGAACGGAACGGAGTGGCCTGGAACCACAACACGGAAACAGGCCAGCCCGAGCGAAGCGTCGCGCCGGCCGAATTGCGCAAAGAGGTTGAGACTTGTGGGCTGTGCCATGCGCGCCGCGGTCAGTTCTCGGAGAATTGGATTCCGGGCCAGCGCCTCTCAGACACGCATGCGGTCGCGCTCCTCAGCCGAGGGCTTTATTCCGCCGACGGGCAGATGGTCGATGAGGTCTATAACTACGGCTCCTTCAAGCAGAGCAAAATGTTCGCCGCGGGCGTCACATGTAGCGATTGCCACGACCCGCACAGTGCGAAGCTGCGGCTTTCCGGTGACGCCGCTTGTCTCCAATGTCATTCGCCCGCCAAGTACGCGAACGCTAGCCATAAGCACCACGAAGGGGTGAACCCGCCGATCGGCTGTGCCTCATGCCACATGCCGGCGCGGACTTACATGGTGGTCGACACGCGGCACGATCACAGCTTCCGCGTTCCGCGTCCGGATCTGTCAACGAAACTTGAGACGCCCAATGCTTGCAATGGTTGTCACAAAGACAAATCGGCGGAATGGGCAGCGTCCGCGATCGAAGGCTGGCATGGGCCAAGCCGCAAAGGATTTCAGAACTATGCCGCGGCTTTCCATGCCGCATGGACCGACCAACCGGATGCGGCGAGTCTGCTTGCAGCCGTTGCCGCCGACCGCAATGCGCCTGCATTTGCCCGCTCAAGCGCCCTCACCGAGCTTGGCTCGCGCGTCTCACCTTCCAACATCAACGTGGCGCGGAATGGGCTGTCCGATCCCGATCCCATGGTGCGCATCGGCGCGCTCGACATGCTCGAAGGTGTGCCGGGCACTCAGCTTTGGCCAATTGTTTCACCGCTGCTTTCAGATAGCAGCCGCGGTGTGCGCATGAGGGCGGCCGCTTTACTTGCCGAAGTTCCTACGGCGAGCCAGCCTCCCGCCGATCGCGAGCGCTTCGAGCGAGCAGCTGCCGAGTTCATCGCCGCGCAGCGATTGAATGCAGATAGGCCCGAAGCGCGTGCGGCGCTTGGAAACTTCTACGCTCGGCGCGGCCTTACGACGGATGGCGAGACCGAGTACAAAGCCGCGCTACGCCTGAGCCCACAATATGCGCCGGCGGCGGTCAACCTTGCTGATCTGTACGGCCACCTTGGGAAGGAAGGCGAAGGCGAAAGTCTGCTGCGAGCCACACTCGCTCTTACTCCCAACGATGCAGGACTTCATCACGCGCTCGGACTGGTGCTGGTGCGACTCAAGCGAGAAGACGAGGCGCTCGAGGAATTGCGCCTGGCCGCCGAACTCGAGCCTGACCAGCCTAGATACGCTTATGTCCATGCCGTCGGACTGCACTCAGCTGGGCGCGGTGGCGAGGCCATAACTGCTCTCAAAGAAAATCTCGCCCGGCATCCAGGTGATAGAGACACGCTCCTTGCCCTGATCAGCTTCAGCCGCGATGCTGGCGATGTCTCCACCGCGCTTGAATACGCCGAACAGCTAGCCAAGATTGAACCGACCGACCCGGAACTTGCAACTCTAGTC
>JALHTP010000004.1 GCA_022865725.1 Methyloceanibacter sp.
CCCCGATCGCTATAAAGCGGCTCCGACCAGCGTGGAGATCGACGAGGCGAAGTGCAAGGAGATCGGTTTCGCCAAATGTCCGTTCTCGAGCGAGCCCTTCGAGGTGAAAAGACGGTCGCAAAGGCGCGATCGACAATAGCGGGTTTGGGACCGTGTTCGGGGTCGTCGACGACAAACCTCTGCCGGTCTGCGACTATGCGGGCTTTGCACCGTTCGGCTTCGGCTATCGGCGTTGCCCGGGCGAGCAGCTCACCATCCAGGTGTTCGAGGATTTCCTGCGAAAGGTGTGGAATAGCGGAATCGAGTTCCACAAGCTCGATGTCGCCGATCCGGAGCCGCTTCCGATCGGACCGACAACCGTCATCGCCGACAATGTCGGATTCATACGTAGAGCTTGAGCAGGACCGGAGACTTTCATCAGCCACTGGGAGAGGAAAACGCCATGAGAAGATTGTTGCTTGCTGGAATTGCGCTTGCCGTGCTCGCTGGCGCGGCCGTCGTGTCGCGGCCCGCGGGGGCGCTGGAAAACTGCTCCGTCGTGACGGCGACCGCCGACGGGCGCAACCGGGACGTCGCCGCCGATCGCGCGCAGAGGAGACTGCACCATTACGTCGCGCGCAATTTGAGCAGCCTCACGGGGAAGACTGTGTCTCACGTGACCACCAACTGTATTCGCACTGTTTGCGAGAGCCGGGCCATCGTGTGTCAACACTAACTCTCTTGAGGTGGTCCCTATGCCGCGCCGATGGGGCACTGATGCCGCTGCGCGCCCTGCTAAGATCGTAGGCGCGGTAAAGTTCGCTTAGGGCCTCATGCCGGGGAGGGCGCTTGTGGCGACAGGCCTGCCAAGAGTGACCCTCCCCTCGGGCGAGGCTGTGCCGCAGCTCGGCCAGGGCACCTGGCATATGGGCGAGAGCGGGCGGGCGCGGCCAGAGGAAGTCGCGGCGCTCAAGCTCGGCCTCGATCTCGGCATGACGCTGATCGACACCGCCGAGATGTACGGCAATGGCGGGGCTGAGGAGGTCGTCGCCGAGGCCGTGCAGGGACGGCGCGAGGAATGCTTCATCGTCAGCAAGGTGATGCCGGAGAACTCCACGCGCGCCAGAACCATCGCCGCCTGCGAGCGGAGCCTGAAGCGGCTGAAGACCGACCGGATCGACCTCTATCTCCTGCATTGGCGCGGGGGCCCGAAACTCGAAGAGACGCTTGCCGGCTTCGAGGCGCTGATCGCGGCCGGCGCGATCCGCTTCTGGGGCGTCAGCAATTTCGATGTCGACGACATGGAGGAGCTGCTTGCGCTTCCCAGCGGGACGGCATGCGCCAGCAACCAGGTGCTCTATAATCTCAGACGCCGCGGGATCGAAGCGGGCCTTCTGCCCTGGTGCCGTGCGCGCGGGATACCGATCATGGGCTATTCGCCGATCGAGCAAGGGCGGCTGTTGCGCGACCGTGTGCTCACCGGCGTCGCCATGCGCCATCGCGCCACGACCGCGCAGATCGCGCTCGCCTGGGCGCTCAGGCAGAGCGATATGATGGTGATCCCCAAGGCCTCGAGCGAGGCGCATGTGCGGGAGAACCGCGCCGCGCTCGACATCAAGCTGACCGAGCAGGATCTCGGCGAGGTTAACCGTGCCTTCCCGCCGCCAAAAGGCCCCCGTCCGCTCGAATTGCTGTGAGGTTTAATAGACCCCTCCCTTTGGGGAGAGGTCACGCAGTCGCTTGCGACTGCGCGAGTGAGGGGGCTTGGGCCAAAACCCGGCTTCACTTTCCCTCACCCCAGCCCTCTCCCCCGCAGGGGAGAGGGAGATTGCTGTCATCAGGGCGTCACGCAATTTCGCTGTTGAATGCGGCAAGCGCGCATTTCGCGCTCTGAGTCGCACGAACACCCGAGGCGAGATTTCAGCCCGATGCCCTGGATCCTTCTCTCCGCCGCCATTCTGCTCGAGGTCGCGGGCATCACTTCGATGAAGCTCTCCCGCGGATTCTCCGAGCCGCTGCCCTCCATCGCCGTCCCGGTGTTCTATGTGCTCTCGGCGGCGGCCGTGATCCTCGTGCTGAAGCGGCTCGACCTTTCGGTGACCTACGCCATCTGGTCGGGCGTCGGCACGGCGCTCGCCGCCCTGATCGGAGTCGCCTATTTCCGCGAGCCGCTCAGCCTGTTCAAGCTCGCCTCGCTAGCGCTCGTGGTGCTTGGCGTGGTCGGCCTGTCGCTCGCCGCCAAGGAGACGCACTGACGGGCGCGCCGATCCCCGCTAACATAGACGAATGGACGGTCTCATCGGCCAGAGCGACGGCCTGATCCGGCTTGCGGTCTTCGCTTGCGTTTTTTTGGCGATGGCGGCGATCGAGCTGCTTTGGCCCAAGCGCGTGCTCATCGCGCCGAAACGGCGGCGCTGGCTCACCAATATCGGCATCAGCGCGACGGCTACCCTCCTGCTCCGGCTGATGGCCTTGGCTGTCGTGCCCGTCGCGGCCATCGCGGCTGCGATCTATGCCGCGCGACATCAGATCGGGTTCCTGAACAACGTCTCTTGGCCAGAATGGATCAAGATCGTGGTGGCGCTGCTCGCGCTCGATCTCGCCATCTGGGCGCAGCATCTGGCCTCGCACAAGGTGCCGCTGTTCTGGCGGCTGCATCAGGTGCATCACGCCGATCGCGATATCGACGTGACCACGGCGGTGCGCTTCCACCCGGTCGAGATTGCGCTCTCGATGCTGTGGAAGATCGTGGTGGTGGTGCCGCTTGGCGCTCCGCCGCTGGCGGTGTTCCTGTTCGAGGTGATCCTCAACGCCTGCGCCATGTTCAATCACGCCAATATGGCGCTGCCGGCGTGGCTCGACCGGGGGTTGCGGCTCGTCCTCGTCACGCCGGACATGCATCGCGTGCATCACTCGGTGATCAGGCGCGAGCACAATTCCAATTACGGCTTCAATCTCTCGCTGTGGGATCGGCTGTTCCGCACCTATACGCCTGAGCCCGAGGCGGGGCAGCTCGGCATGACCATCGGCCTCAACCCCTATCAGAGCGAGGCTCCCACGCGCTTCGGCTGGTCGCTCTGGCTGCCCTTCCGGCAACAGAAGCCGGAAGCCAGAAACCGAAATTAGGCGAGCGGCGCAGCCGCCTAAAAGAAGCTCATGGGGAAGTAGCGCAGGAACAGCTCCTCGTAGCGCCCGGACGCGTGCACCTGCTCGAGCGCGTAATTGAGGATCTCGGCGAGCTGGCGATTGCCCTTCTTCACCGCGATGCCCACGCCCTCGCCGAAGAACTTGGTGTCGAGATAGGGACCGCCGCGGAACTCGCAGCATCCCTCGCTGATCACGCCGTTGATCCAGAAGGTAAGCCCGATGCCGTCGCCGAAGACGAGATCGATGGCGCCGCTTTTCAGCGCCTTCTCCGCGTCGTCGATGGTGTCGAAGGAGGCCATCGCCACATCGGGGAAGAACAGCTTGAGATAGGCTTCATGCCCCGTGCCCTTGGCCACCCCGACCTTCTTGCCCTCGATCGTCTCGGGGCGAACGTCCTTGAGGTCGCTCGTCTTCTGCGCGACGAAGCGAGCGGGCGTCGCGTAATAGCGGGAAGTGAAGTAGGCCTTCTCCAGCGACTCGGGACTGATGCGGATCGAGGCAATCGCGGCGTCGGCCTCGCCCCGGTCGAGGGAAGGGAAGATCTCGGCCCAGTCGACGTCCTTCACCTCGCACTCGACCTCCAAGACCTCGCAGATCGACTTGGCGAGGTCGACATTGAGGCCGGTGAGGGTGCCGACCTCGTCGAGATAATGGAACGGCGGGTAGTCGCTGTCGGTGACGAAGCGGAGCTTGGTCAGCCCGTGCAAATCGGGCTTGGGACGAAGCACGTCGCCTTGCCAGGTGTCGGGGACGATGTCGTTGCGCACCTGCGCCGAGGCGCGCGCCGGCAGGAGCGAGAAAAAAGCGAGCGCGGCCGCGGCTAGCCAAAAAGCCGCCGCAGGGATGCGTCTCGACCTAAGGAAAGGATTGCTCTTGCCCGTCACGCCTCCCTAATAACGCGGCTTCGCCTTGCCTGCCAAGGGGAACGTAGCACGGCAGAGTTGCGAATATATAATTTGCAATTCTACATTGCACAACTGCGATACAACGCGAAGGCGGCTTTCCAATATTGCGTCTCATCTTGAAATTGCAAATACTACGCGGGAGAATGCTGGGGGCGTTCCCGTCATGCTTGTGGCGCAATTTCGCTTGGCCGAAGGGCCGCTTGCGCGCTTTGTCGCGCGCTGGAGCGCGCCGCTTGAAGCCGAGTACGGCTTCCTTCTCGGCCGCTTCATCGATTCCGCCACGCTGGCGCGGGCGAACGCGATTGCGCTTCGCTGGGGCGTGCATCCTCACGAGGTGATGATCGCCAATGGCTGGCTCGATGCGGAGGATTATTACCGCGCGCTGGCGCAGAACTGCGGCGCGACGTTCAGGGCAAAGCTTCCCGCCGCGGAAATAGCCACCGCCGCCGCGGCAAGTCCGCGCCAGAGCCTTGCGAGCGGCCTGCTCAAGGAGCGCGCGCGGGAGAGGAGCTTCGTCTTTGCCCCGGAGCTGCTCCGGCCCAACGCGCTTCGCGCGATGCTGGCGCGGCTTTCGCCCTATGAGTTCTCGCTCGCCTCGCCGCATGCGGTGCGCGGCGCGATCTGCCGCCACTTCGCTCCGTCCTTCGCCCATCATGCGGTGGAAGGCTTGGCCTCGCGCCGGCCAGCGCACAGCGCGCGGACGCGGGTGGCTCTGTGGCAGCGCCTTGTTTTCATCTTAAGCTCGATCGGGGTTCTGGCGGCGGTCGGGTTTGCGCCGTTAGCGACCCTCTGGGCTGTGTCGGCCGCCCTCGCTCTCCTCTTCGTGCCGCTGATCGGGTTTCGCCTGCTCGCCGCCTATGGCCTGTTTGGGGCGGTCCCCCGCAGCGCTTTTGAGCAGCTAATGCCCCCAAGTATTGCTGGCGGGCTTGAAGGGCAGCCGCTTCCTTGTCGGCTGTGCCCTGGAAATCCATGGCAAACCAGAGCGGCCAAATCACTAGACCGCCAACTTCGGCCGCAACATTTTGGGCGACCTTTATTGGCTGCTGATCTCGGCGGCGGCCTACCGGGCGCTCTGGCAGTTCATGACCGCGCGCTTCGAATGGGAGAAGACCGAGCATGGTCTCGCCGTGCGCGGGAGCGGCGAACGAAGAATCGGCTAAAGCACGATGTTGCGCGCCCGGATGCCCCGCTCGATGCCGGCGGTGGTCAGCCTGTCGAGCTCGAGGCTGTCGCGCAGCATCTCGAGGAAGCGCGTCTCCTCGGGCTTGACGTCCATGTCGGCGGCGGCGATTTCCAGCGCGATGGCGTAGGCGGTCTCGCGGAGCTTCTTCGGCAGATTGCTGCGGATCAGCACGAGCACATGGTCCAAGCCGCCATCCGCGCTCAAGATCTCGCCGCAGCCCTCCGCGGTCTTGACCAGGTTCTCTTGATCGAAATCGCGGAAGATCGGCAGGTTCGACACGATCTCGCCGATGCGGGCGAGCTCGGCGTCGGTCATGGTGCGGTCCACGGCCGACATGGTGACCATCACGTAGATGAGCGCGGAGTGATGGTTCAACGGCTCGGTCATGGCGCTTCGCGTCCCTCCGTGGTTTCGCTTGAAGCCAAAGGCGGCGCGACCGTAGGCAATTGCGCTGAGACGG
>JALHTP010000255.1 GCA_022865725.1 Methyloceanibacter sp.
CCCATTCCTTGCCGCCCACGGCGATGAGCTCAAGGCCGATATCGCGCTGGTCTGCGATACCGGGCAATGGGACGCCGAGACCCCCGCCGTCACGGCCTTACTGCGCGGGCTCGCCTTCTCTGAGATCACCATCAGAGGCCCGTCGCGAGATTTGCATTCGGGTCTTTACGGCGGTCCGGCGATCAATCCGCTACGCGTGCTGTCGGAGATCCTGGCCGCGCTGCACGACGACAACGGCCGTGTCGCCATCGCAGGCTTCTACGACGACGTTCGCGTCCCCTCCCCCGCTCAACTCGCCGAATGGCGCGCGCTCGGCTTCGATGCTGGAGGGTTTCTCGGCGGCGTCGGCTTGAGCGAGGCGGTGGGCGAGACGGGCTTCAGCATTCTCGAGCAACTCTGGTCGCGACCGACGGCCGAGATCAACGGCATCGTCGGGGGTTATGGCGGACCGGGCACCAAGACGGTGATCCCCGCGCACGCGACCGCCAAGCTGTCCTTCCGCCTCGTGCCCGGTCAGGAGCCGGCGAAGGTCCTCGCCGGACTGCGCCGCTTCGTCGAGGATCGCTTGCCAGCGGATGCGAGCGTGTCCTTCACGCATGAAGGCGGATCGCCCGCGGTCGGCTTCGATACCGACGCGCCTCACTTTCGCGCCGCCTCGCGCGCGCTCGAAGCCGAATGGGGCAAACGGCCCACGATCATGGGATGCGGCGCGTCGATACCCATCGTCGAGTCCTTCCGCTCGCGGCTCGGCATGGATTCCCTCCTCATCGGCTTCGCTCTCGACGA
Organism: Methyloceanibacter sp.; assembly: GCA_022865725.1. Taxonomy (GTDB): domain Bacteria; phylum Pseudomonadota; class Alphaproteobacteria; order Rhizobiales; family Methyloligellaceae; genus Methyloceanibacter. The sequence goes on from JALHTP010000255.1 coordinate 787, forward strand.
CGACCGCATCCACTCGCCGAACGAGAAATACAATCTGAGGAGCTTCAACAAAGGCGCTCGAAGCTGGGCGCGCATTCTGGCCGAGCTTGGGGTGATCGATGCCGATGTCAGCCTTTAGGCGGGCGCTTCCCTGCCTCGCCGCTCTCGCTTGCCTGCTCATGCCGGACAACGCCAGCGCCTTCGAGCGCAACAAGCCCGGCGCGTTCGACTATTACGTGCTCGTGCTCAGCTGGATGCCCACGTATTGCCGGAGCGAGGGCCGCGAGCGGAAGGACGGACAATGCGAGACAGCGAGACCTCGCGCCTTCCTCCTGCATGGGCTGTGGCCGCAATACGATGAAGGCTGGCCGGAAGACTGTCCGACGGCTACGCGGCCCTGGGTGCCGAGGCGGGTGATCGACGAGATGCGCGACATCATGCCGAGCAAGAACCTGATCATCCACGAATTCCGGACGCACGGCACCTGCTCCGGCCTAGAGCCTGCGGAATATTTCGACGTGGCCCGGGAGCTTTACGAGCGCGTGAGCGTGCCGCCGAGCTTTCTCGCTCCCGACGCCAATCGTGTCCTCTCGGCCGATGCGATCGAGCGCGAGTTCGGAAGCGCCAATCCCTGGCTCAAGCCGGAGATGATCTCGGTGAGCTGCCGGCGCGAGAACCTCATCGATATCAGGGTCTGCTTCGGCCGCGATCTCTTCCCGCGGGCGTGCGGCGTCAACGAGGATCAGAAGCGGCTCTGCCCGGCGGCCAAGATCGCCGTTCCTCCGGTCACCCCTTAGGGTGCCGCGATGTGCGGCAGCTGGTGCGGCACGCGCGCGCTGCACCGGCACGAAACCCCGTCGATGAAGGCATCGATCGACGCGCCGAAGGCCGCGTCGCGGTCGAGCGCCTTGAAGGCCGGTATGAGCGCCAGCGTCGCCGGGTAGGTCAGCTTGTCGAGTGTCCGGAGCTCCGCCTCGTCCTCGTCGCCAATCGGGCGCAGAAGCCCTTCGGCCTCCGCCAAGGCATAACCGAGGATGAAGGCGTAGAAGGCGAGCCCGAGTCCGGCAGTCTCGGCATCCGGCAGTCCGGCACTTCGCAGCGCGCGGTAGACCACTTCGCTGGAGGCATGATCGGCGGGGCCCGTCGCGTGGAAGCGGAAGTGCAGATGGAACAGGCGTGGGTGACGATGGGCGAGGTCCCGGTAGGCTGCGGCGACGTTGCGCAGATCGGCGCGCCAGTCGGCGCTGGGCAGCGGCAGCTCGACCGTGGCCAGCGCCCGGTCGGCGATCCGCCGCAATAGCTCGTCCTTCGATCCGAAATGATGCAGCACCGTCATGGGGTCGACGCCGATCCGCAGGCCGAGCTTGCGTACGGAAAACCCGGCCTCGCCGTCACGCGACAGCATGTCGAACGCCGCCTCCAGGAGCGCATTCTTGTCGAGGCCCCGCCGTCCGCGCGGGCGGGACATGGCCTTAGTTGCCGTTTTCGTTGACAATTCTACGCCGTAGCCAATAAGGTCATTATTGTAGCCATACGCGCCAATGACCCCCTGTCAAGACTGACGCGGGTGGCCGTGCGGCTGGAGTCGAAATGTTTGCTTCCAGAACAGGGAATGCCCTCAGCGGATTGAGCCCAAAGGCGCTGCTGATGCTGCTCTGCGCCCGCATCGGCTATACGCCCCATTCGAGCTTCCCGCGCTAATTGGACGGCCCTCGGGTCACGCTCTGCTGGAGGTCTATGGGTGAGTAATCAATACCAAACCGCGCAATTGCGAGAGCTCGATGCTCTTCACCATCTGCATCCATTTACTACTCACAGCTCGCTCCGGGCGAGCGGCGCGCGCGTCATTGTCCGTGGCAACGGGCCCTATATCTGGGACAGCGAAGGCGCGCGCATTCTCGACGGCATGGCTGGACTATGGACCTGTAACGTCGGCTATGGACGCAAGGAACTGGCGCAGGCGGCTTACGACCAGATGGTCGAGCTCCCCTTCTACAATACGTTCTTCAAGACGACGCATCCCCCGGTGGTGGCGCTGTCGCGCAAGCTCGCCGAGCTCGCCCCCGACAACCTCAACCAAGTCTTCTATGGCTCGTCAGGCTCCGAATCGAACGACACCGCGATCCGTCTGATCCGCCATTATTGGGTGCTCAAAGGTGAGCCCAAGCGGCGCATCATCATCTCGCGCAAGAGCGCCTATCACGGGTCGACGATCGCCGCCGGTTCGATGGGCGGCATGTCGCACGTGCATGCGCACAGCTATCCTGTCTATGAGGGCTTCCGCCACATCATGGATCCCTACTGGTACGGGGAGTCCGATGATGGCGAGACGCCGGAAGCCTTCGGCATTCGCGCCGCGCGCGCGCTCGAGGATGAGATCCTGGCGATCGGCCCCGAGAACGTTGCCGCGTTCGCCGGCGAGCCGGTGCAAGGCGCCGGCGGCGTCAAGATTGCGCCCGAGAGCTACTGGCCCGAGGTGCAACGCATCGTCGACAAATACGGGATACTTCTCCTGGCCGACGAAGTGATCACCGGCTTCGGCCGTCTCGGCTCGTGGTTCGGATCGCAGCATTACGGCATCCGGCCCAACCTCATCACCTTCGCCAAGGCGGCGACGTCGGGTTACATCCCGCTCTCCGGCGTCATCGTGGACGATAAGATCGTCGACGCGCTGATGGCGCATAACGACGACTTCAATCATGGCTACACCTTCTC
>JALHTP010000256.1 GCA_022865725.1 Methyloceanibacter sp.
AATCAGAATAAGCCTTTGTGGAATATACTCTTTACCTGGTAGGGAAACAGGACAGGGTGTGCCGGTATAGGCGCTTGTCAAGCGTTCATCCTGAGGGCCCGCGGCGGCTTGCCGCCTCAATCTTCAGACCCTATTGTCCGCCGTCCTTTCCGTGCCCGTTTACCAAGCTCGACCGCCTGAGGAGTCCATCCCGTGCCAATGCCGCCGTTTCAAGGCTCGATTACAGCGTTGATCACGCCCTTCAAGGACGGCAAGGTCGACGCCAAGGCGTTCCGGAACTTCGTCGAGTGGCAGATTGGCCAGGGCACGCATGGCCTCGTGCCCTGCGGCACCACCGGGGAATCGCCGACGCTCGATCATGACGAGCACAAGCAGGTCGTCGAGCTTTGCATCGAGGCGGCGGCGGGCCGCGTGCCGGTGATCGCCGGAACCGGATCGAACTCTACCGCCGAGGCTGTCGAGCTGACCCGCCACGCCAAGAGCGCCGGCGCCGACGGCGTGCTCGTGGTGACGCCCTATTACAATAAGCCGACGCAGGAAGGGCTCTATCTCCACTACAAGGCCATCAATGACTGCACCGATATCCCGATCCTCATCTACAACATCCCTGGAAGGAGCGTCGTCGACATGTCGGTCGACACCATGGCGCGATTGTTCAAGCTGAAGAACATCGTCGGCGTGAAAGATGCGACCGCCAACATGGCGCGGGTGAGCCAGCAGCGCGCGGCGCTCGGCAAGGATTTCGTGCAGCTCTCCGGCGAGGACGCGACCGCGCTCGGCTTCATGGCTCATGGCGGCCATGGCTGCATCTCCGTCACCGCCAATGTCGCGCCCGCGCTCTGCTCGGAATTCCAGCTGGCCTGTCTCGGCGGCAATTTCAAGCTGGCGCTCCAGTTACAGGACCGGCTTATGCCGCTGCACGACGCGCTGTTCGTGGAATCGAATCCCGCACCCGTCAAATATGCCGCGAGCAAGCTCGGGCTCTGCAACGCCGAGACGCGGCTCCCGCTTGCGCCTCTCGCGCCGGCTTCACAGAAGAAGGTCGACCAAGCGCTCGCCGCGGTCGGCCTCGTTCTCGTCTAAGACCTGTAAGGTGACATGATGGCGCCGAAGCGCGAGGGCGGCAAAGTCGTCGCCGAGAACCGGAAGGCGCGCTTCAACTACAACATCGAGGAGAAGCTCGAGGCGGGTATCGCGCTGATGGGCTCCGAGGTGAAGTCGCTCCGCGCCGGCAAGGCCAATATCGCGGACTCCTATGCGGCGAGCGCCGGCGGCGAGCTTTATCTGCTCAACGCCCATATCGCCGAATATACGCAGGCCGGCCGCAACGGTCATGCTCCGACGCGTCCGCGCAAGCTCTTGCTGCACCGGAAAGAGATTGGACGCCTCGCCGGCGCCATTCAGCGAGACGGCATGACAGTCGTGCCGTTGAAGCTCTATTTCAATGCGCGCGGCATGGCCAAGGTCGAGCTCGGCCTGGCCAAGGGCAAGAAGCTGCACGACAAGCGCGAGACCGAGAAGAAGCGGGATTGGGACCGCCAGAAGGGCCGCCTCATGCGCGAGAAGGGCTAGGCTCTTTCCACCCTCATGCCCAGCCCACTTCGTCATGCCGGCGAAAGCCGGTATCCAGCACATAAAGCCAGTGATCTTCCGCTGGATTCCGGCTTTCGCCGGAATGACGGAGAATAGGCAATCGGCGTAGCGAAGGAACGCATGTGACGACGAGCGGCAACTTCCCTCAGCCGATCGATGATGGTGCTGTCGCCCATCTGAAGGCCGGCACGACGCTGCCCTTACTCGCGCTGCCGGCGACGGACGGCAGCGTTGTCGATCTCGCGGCGCTTCCCGGGCGAAGCATCCTCATCGTCTATCCGTGGACGGGGCGCCCCGGCCATCCCAATCCGCCCGACTGGGACATCATCCCGGGCGCGCATGGCTCCACACCTGAGCTCGAAGGCTTCCGCGACCGTGAGCCTGCGTTTGCGACCTTGGGCGTGCGGCTGCTCGGGCTAAGCCGTCAGACTACGGAGTATCAGCGCGAGCTCGTAGCGCGCCTTGCGCTGCCCTTTCCGATCCTGAGCGATGCTTTAGGAGGCTTCGCCGCGGCGCTCGGCCTGCCGAGTTTCACCACCGGCGGCGCGATCTATCTGAAGCGCCTCACGCTTCTCATCGAGGGCGGACGCATCGAGACGGTCTTCTACCCCGTTCCGGATCCTGCCGGTCATGCTGCCGACGTGCTGCTGAGTCTTCAGAAGAAGTGGGACGACTAGAGCGACTCTTCCTCGGCGTCCTCGACCGAATAGCCGAGCCGGTCGAGCCCTTCCTCGAGATAATCGGACAGGAGAGGCATGCCGAGGAGATAGTCGTCGGTGCGGTTGGTGCGCTCGGCGCGCGCGGTTGCCAGCGCCTCGTCGAGCTCGTCCGGCGTAAACGAGCCCCTGCCGATCCAGGCAAGCGCGACCAGGCTCGCCTGCTCGTCGACATTGAGGTCGCGAATGAATTCCTTGAGCTGGTCCTGCGTGGCGTCGTCGGAGAAGGATTCGAGGATCGACTCGGCGTCGTGATCGGAGGTGGCGCCTTCGTCCCAGGCCGCGACCTTGGCCGCGATCTCGCGCGCCTTGACGATCACGAAGCCGACTTTCTCCGGCGAGATCTCTAGCCCCGCCATGGGGACACCTCGTTAACCAGCGAACCGACCGCGAGCCAAGCATGCCCGACTTGGGGTGCGGCGGCAAGGCGGCTCAACGCCGCTTTAGACCTTGCGCAAACTCGCCGCAGCCGCGGCCACCACCGTCTCGAACATCGCGGGCGTCAGCCGCCCGGTATTCGTGTTCTGGCGGGAGCAATGATAGCTGTCGAGCAGGAGACGCCCACAAGGAAGCTCGTGCCGCGCGCCATGGGCGAACAGGAAGTCGCGCCGCTTGAGCCCAAGGGCATCCAGCGTGCCGTCATGAGCGATGCGGCCGAGCGCGAGCAGCGTGCGCAGATTGGGGAGCGCGCCGATCCGCCCGATGAGGAATTGCCGGCAGCTTACGATCTCGTCCGGCTTCGGCTTGTTCGCGGGCGGCACGCAGCGCACGGTGTTCGAGATCATGCAGTCGACCAGCTCCAGCTCTTCCGGCGCGGCGAGATCGTGCCGTCCGCGCGCCAGCCCCACTTTGAGCAGCGTACGGTAGAGAAGCTTGCCGGCATAGTCGCCGAGAAAAGGCCGTCCCGTGCGGTTGGCGCCCTTCAGGCCAGGCGCGAGCCCGACGATGAGGAGCCGCGCCGTGACAGGTCCGAATGAGGGGACCGCACCGTTGAACCAATCGGGATGCGTATGTCTGGTCTCGTTGCGGAAGGCGACCAGGCGCGGACAGAGCGGGCAGTCTTTGGCAGGCTCGGCACTGGTTGATCGCATCGCGTCGACGACCGGCATGCGCTATGCGTAGCGCCACTGCGCGCTCAGCGCTACCTCAGCGGAAGGCGGGTTTCAGGTCTCGATCAAATCTTCGGACTCGAACTCGTCGAGCGGCTCCGGCTCGGAACGCCGCCGCTCGCCGCGCCCCCGCTCGGCGGGATCGCGACCGATCTCATCTTGCAGATAGGCAAGATCGATGAACTGGTCCGCCTGGCGGCGAAGCTCGTCGGCGACCATGGGCGGATTGGTCGTGAGCGTGGAGACGACGCTGACGCGCTTGCCCTTGTGCTGCAATGCCTCAACCAGCGAGCGGAAATCGCCGTCGCCGGAGAACAGCACGATATGGTCGAGATGCTCGGCGAGCTCCATGGCGTCGACGGCAAGCTCGATGTCCATGTTGCCCTTGATCTTGCGCCGGCCGGCGGCGTCGACGAACTCCTTGGTCGGCTTGGTCACCATGGTGTAGCCGTTATAGTCGAGCCAATCGATCAACGGCCTGATCGAGGAATACTCCTGCTCCTCGGCGAGCGCCGTATAATAGAGGGCCCTGACGAGTTGGCCTTTGCCGCGGAACATCGCCAGCAGCCGCTTATAGTCGATATCGAAGGCGAGCGATTTGGCGGTAGCGTAGAGATTGGCGCCGTCGATGAAGAGCGCGATGCGCTCGGTCGGATAGAAATCCATTAAGACCCCATCACAGCAATATGCGCTTGATTGAAAGAGCAGCCGCTCGGCAACATCGACTAGAGGGCTGCCCTGACAACATAGGTGTGACAAGGTGACTTCGCAATTGCTCACGCGTGGCAAAGTCCTGGTAGGTCTTGGTGCAAATTGTCCCGGGTCATGGGGAACGCCGGCCGAAACAATTGCACGCGCTTTAGGCAATATCGAAGACGCTAATATTGCCGTGCGCGCCGTGTCGCCGCTCTACGAGACGCGCGCGGTCGGTCATGCGCGACAGCCGGCTTACGTGAACGCCGTCGCGCTGCTCGACACGACTTTGCCTCCCGAGGCGCTGCTCAGAGTCCTGAAGGAGATCGAGCGCCGTTCGGGCCGCCGTGGCGGCAGGCCCTGGGGACCGCGCACGCTGGATATCGATATCGTCGACTATAAGGGCCTCACTAGACATTGGACCGACAGGCGAGGGGGGTTTCCACGCGCCGGCGCGCGGCCTCTCGTCCTGCCGCATCCGCTCGCCCATGAGCGGCCTTTCGTGCTGAAGCCGCTCCTCGATATTGCGCCGGATTGGCGCCATCCCGCGCTCAAGCGAAGCGCCCGGGAGCTCTGGCGCCAGGCGACGAAGCGGGGGCAGGGCGCTGTGATCAAACGGCTTTGATCGTGCGCTAAAAAGAAAACTGCCCGCGAAAGACTGTCTTGATCTCCGTGAGGCGCTGCGACAGGCGCTCCGCCTCGCCAGCCAGCCCAAGGCGGTGGGCAAGGCCAATCGCGTCATGGAGGAATTCCTTGGCATCGCTATAGCGCGCGGCAAGCTCCGAGCCGGCTTGAGCCTCATACATGTCGCTATAGGCCTGTTCGGCCTGTGCTTCGAGCCAGCGCAGCCTGTTAACGGTGCCCTCCGGGGGTACGTCGTCCATGGGCGATCTTAGCTCAAAGCCTTCGCTTCGCGGGGGCGCACCTTAAGCGCCGCCTCTGCTTTGCCTTGCCAGCCCGGCGCGAACTGCCTAAATAGAGGCCAAATCAGCCGCTTCGCACAAGGATGACCTAATGGCTCGCGTCACCGTCGAGGACTGCATCGACAAGATTCCGAACCGCTTCGAGCTCGTGCTCCTGGCCAGCCACCGCGCCCGTAGTATTGCGGCCGGGGCCCAGATCGCCGTGCAACGGGACAACGACAAGAATCCGGTGGTGGCGCTCCGCGAGATCGCCGACAAGAAAGTTCCCACCGACGACCTTCGCGAAGACTTCATCCATTCCATGCAGAAATATGTCGAGGTGGATGAGCCCGAGGCTGAAGCCGTGCCCATGCTCTCGACCGACACCAGAATGCCGGTCCTCAGCCATGACGATCAGTCCGCCGACGCCTCGATGGACAAGATGACCGAGGAAGAGCTGTTGCGTAGAATGGCGAGCCAGTCGCCCTCGGATGGCTCCAATGCGGGACCCCGCTCACGCTGACGTCGTCTGCTCGCACAGTACGGAACGCCACCGGTCTGCCTCACTTGACCGATTCATCTCCGTCATTCCGGCGCAAGCCGGACTCCGGAAGAGACTTGAGAGCATCATTTGCTGGATACCGGCTTACGCCGGTATGACGATGCGTGGTCGGGCCGAGGCGGAAGGGCGCGCATCATGACCCGCCAATATGAGCTGGTCGAGCGCGTGCTGAGATATCAGCCGAATGCCGACGAGGCGCTGCTCAACCGCGCCTATGTCTACGCCATGAAGGCCCATGGCAACCAGAAGCGGGCCTCGGGCGCACCCTATTTCTCCCATCCGCTGGAGGTCGCCGCGATCCTCGCCGAGATGCGGCTCGACGACGCGACCATCGCCACCGCGCTCCTGCACGACACCATCGAGGACACCGACACCACGCGCGGCGAGATCGACGCCCTGTTCGGGCGTGAGATCGGCACGCTGGTCGACGGCCTGACCAAGATCAAGAAGCTCGACCTCGTCACCAAGAAGGCCGAGCAGGCGGAGAACTTCCGCAAGCTCCTGCTCGCCATTTCGAGCGACATCCGCGTGCTCCTGGTCAAGCTCGCCGACCGCCTGCACAACATGCGCACGCTCGAGCACATGAAGCCGGCCAAGCGCAAGATCATCGCCGAGGAGACCATGGACATCTATGCGCCGCTCGCCGGGCGCATGGGCATGCAATGGCTGCGCGAGGAGCTCGAAGATCACGCCTTTCGCTCGCTCAATCAAGAGGCCTACTCCGCCGTGGTGGAGCGGCTCAAGATCCTACGCGAGCGCAATCAAGGCCTGATCGACGAGATCGAGGCGGCTCTGACCTCAAAGCTCGAAGGGGCCGAGGTCGGCAGCATCGTGGCCGGGCGGGAGAAGAAACCTTACGCCATCTGGAGCAAGATGGAGCGGAAGCAGATCTCGCTCGAGCAGCTCTCCGACATCTATGCCTTCCGCATCGTCGTGCCGCAGGTCGAGGATTGCTACCGCGCGCTCTCCGTCGTGCACACCACCTGGCATGCGGTGCCCGGCCGCTTCAAGGATTACATCTCCAACCCGAAGCAGAACGACTATCAGTCGATCCACACCACCATCGTCGGCCCGCGCCACCAGCGGGTCGAGCTGCAAATCCGCACCGAGCGGATGCACTCCGTCGCCGAATATGGCGTGGCCGCGCACGCGCTCTACAAGGATGCCAACGGAGCGAACGGCAAGAGCGGCGTTCCCTCGCAAGATTCGAGCGCCTATCGCTGGCTGCGTCATCTCGTCGGCATGCTGCTCGACGGCGACAATCCGGAAGAGTTCCTCGAGCACACCAAGCTCGAGCTGTTCCAGGATCAGGTGTTCTGCTTCACGCCCAAGGGACGGCTGATCGCGCTTCCGCGCGGCGCCAACCCCATCGACTTCGCCTATGCGGTGCATACCGATGTCGGCAACACCTGCGTCGGCGCCAAGATCAACGGACGCCCCATGCCGCTCGTCACCGAGCTCCGCAACGGCGACGAGGTCGAGATCATCTGCTCGAAGGCGCAGCTCCCGCCCTCGGCCTGGCAAAGCCTCGCCGTTACCGGCAAAGCGCGCTCGGCCATCCGGCGCGCGACCCGCGACGCCGTGCGCGCGCAATATGGCAAGCTCGGCCGCGAGATCCTGGTCAGGGCGTTTCAGCGCCGGGAAAAGACCTTCAGCGAGGAAAGCCTCGCCGCCGCGCTCGGCCGTCTCTCGCAGAAGACTGCGGAGGACGTGATGGCGGCGGTGGGGAGGGGCGAGCTTGCCTCGGCCGACGTGGTGCGCGCCGTCTTCCCCGAAGAGAAATCGCAAGAGCCTGCCAAGCGGCGGCGCAAGGTGAAGCGCACCGAGGAAGGCTGGTTCGGGCTCGGCAAGGTGATGGGCCTTAAATTCCGCTGGCCGGGATCGAGCGGACGCCCGCGCGAGGAGCAGGGTCCAATTAGCATCCCGATCAGGGGCTTGCGCGGCGATCTGCCGGTCAATTTCGCCGACGGGGGCGCGGTGCCCGGCGACCGCATCGTCGGCATCCTCAATCCCGGGCAAGGCATCACCATCTACCCGATCCATGCCGAGGCGCTGAAGGCCTTCGACGAGGAGCCCGAGCGCTGGATCGACGTGACCTGGGACATCGACGAGGACAACCCGCAGCGCTTCCCGGCCAAGCTTGCCGTGACGGTGCTGAACGAGCCGGGCAGCCTCGCCCAGATTGCCTCGGTGATCGGCGAGGCCGACGGCAATATCGACAATATCAAGATGACCAACCGCGTTCACGACTACACCGAGATCCTGATCGACCTGGAGGTCTGGGATCTCAAGCACCTGAACGACATCATCGCCGGGCTCAGGGCCAAGGACATGGTCTCAAGCGCGGCCCGGGCAAGCGCCTAGAGCCCTGGTGTCGGCACGGAATTTTACCTAAATATGCTAAAGACCTCTGTCGCCAAAGGGCCACCATCGTTTGGCTTTTGGTTGGACGTCACGCGTTTGAGGTGGTGATGCTGTTCAGGCGCCGCGAGGCGGAGAGCTTCCTTGAGCGGATGCGGGTGCATCTCTGGCCGCGGCGGAGCTGGACCCGCTCGAGCCGCTACGTCGTCTTTCGCCTGAGGCGGCTCAGCGACACGCCGCACGCCGTCGCGCTCGGCTTCGCCATCGGTGTGTTCACCGCCGCGACGCCCTTCCTCGGCACCCATATGGTCATGGCCGTGCTGCTCGCCTGGGTCATCGGCGGCAGTGTCGTTGCCGCTCTGCTCGGCACCTTTTTCGGCAACCCGCTGACCTATCCCCTCTTATGGTACTCCACCTACGAGGTGGGCAATCTGATGCTGGGCGGAAAGGCCGACGAGCCGCGCATCGACCTGTCCGGCGGCATCTTCCAATCCTCGCTCGACCAGCTTTGGCCGATCCTGAAGCCCATGACGCTCGGCTCCGTACCGGTGGGGCTCGCTCTTGCCGCGCTCAGCTACGTGCTCGTCAGGCCGATGGTCGAGGCCTACAAACATCGCCGCCGCCGCGAACTCGAGCTTCGATCGGGGCGTGAAGCGTTAGGCGCCCAATGAATTCGAAGACTGCGAAGACGGCGCGAAGCGGCTCGAGCGCGCCCCCGATCCGCCTCGGCATCAACATCGACCACATCGCCACGCTGCGCAATGCACGGGGCGGGCGCCATCCCGATCCTGTGCGGGCGGCGGCACTCGTCGTCGCTTTCGGCGCCGACAACATCACCGCGCATTTGCGCGAGGACCGCCGCCACATTACCGACGAGGATATCGCACGCCTCACCGCCGCCGCGCTTGCGCCGCTCAATCTGGAAATGGCGGTGACGCCCGAGATGCTGGCGATCGCGCTGAAGACGCGCCCGCATGGCTGTTGCCTCGTGCCGGAACGCCGCCAGGAACTCACCACCGAAGGCGGGCTCGATGTCGCAAGCCAGATCGCGTCGCTGACGCCGTTCGTCGCCGAGCTCCGGCAAGCCGGCATCCAGGTTTCTCTCTTCATCGACTCTGAGGGGAAGCAGATCGAAGCCTCGCGGAAGGTCGGCGCCGATGCGGTCGAGCTGCATACCGGCACCTATTGCGCCGCCGCTTCTCGCGGTGACGGTCCCGCGCTCGCCCGCGAGCTCAAGCGCCTCGTCGATGGCGCGCGGGCAGCCGCCAAGGCCGGCCTCGAGGTGCATGCCGGTCACGGCCTCGATTATGATAATGTCGTCGCGGTCGCCTCGATTCCCGAGATCGTTGAGCTCAATATCGGTCATTACCTCGTGGGCGAGGCGCTCTTCATAGGCCTTTCGCAGAGCGTCTCCCGCATGCGGGCCCTGATGGACGGCGCCAGGCAGGACCTGCGGCAAAGCGACACGGAAGCCAAGGTCGGCAGAACGTGATGATCATCGGACTCGGCAACGACATGATCGACATCAGGCGCGTCGAGCGCACCATCGAGCGCTATGGCGAGCGGTTCCTCGATCGCGTCTTCACCGAGACCGAGCGGCTGAAATCCGACAACCGCGCGGCCCGCGCCGCCTCCTACGCCAAGCGCTTCGCCGCCAAGGAGGCCTGCGCCAAGGCGCTCGGCACGGGCTTTCGGCATGGGGTCTTCTGGCGCGACATGGGGGTCGTCAATTTGCCTTCAGGGCGCCCCACATTGCAGCTTACCGGAGGCGCGGCCGAGGTGCTTGCCCGGCTGACGCCTGACGGACACGAGGTGCGTATCGACCTTTCCATCACCGACGATTTCCCTACCGCCCAGGCGATCGTCATCATCACGGCCATAAAAGTCTCCCTCCGCGACTGACCGGTTTGCCTCCTCCTGAGGGAGGGGCTATAGGGGCGCCTGTCGAAGAGCGGGTCGGAATTTCAAGCCAAGCCTGAAGGAGAGCTTCCGCATGAGCGTCGAAGCCGAGAAGACGGAAGCAAAAGGCAGCGTAAAGGACACTGTCCGCGTCATCATCCACGCGCTGCTTCTCGCGCTGGTCGTGCGGGTCTTCTTTTTCCAGCCGTTCAATATCCCGTCTGGCTCAATGATCCCGACACTTCTGATCGGGGACTATCTCTTCGTCTCGAAATACAGCTACGGCTACAGCAAGTACTCCTTCCCGTTCGGCTTCAACCTGTTCTCGGGGCGGGTCTGGGCCAAGGAGCCCGACCGGGGCGACGTGATCGTGTTCAAGCTGCCGCGTGACAACGAGACGGATTACATCAAGCGCGTGATCGGGCTTCCCGGCGACGAGATCCAGATGCAGCACGGCGTGCTCAACATCAACGGCAAGCCGGTGCCCAAGGTGCGCATTGACGATTTTGTGGTGACCGAGCCGTCGGGGCGGGAACGGCACATGCCGCGCTATCAGGAGACCTTGCCGAACGGCGTGAGCTACCCCGTGCTCGATCTCGTGCAGGACGGCTTCGGCGATAACACCGAGGTCTATAAGGTGCCCGAGGCGCATTTCTTCATGATGGGCGACAACCGCGACAACTCGACCGACAGCCGCTTTCTGTCGGAGGTCGGTTTCGTGCCGTTCGAGAATCTGGTGGGCAAGGCCCAGATCATCTTCTTCTCGCTCGACGAGAATTCGAGCTTCCTCGAATTCTGGCATTGGCCGACCAGCGTCCGCTGGTCGCGCATTCTTAGTGTGGTGCACTGAGCCTTGCCCAAGCCGCGCAAAACGGCGCTTCAGGATCTCTCCGCCCGGCTTGGGCACGATTTCTCCGACCGGGCGCTGCTGAAGCTTGCCTTGACGCATTCGAGCGCGCGGGCGGGTTCGAAGCCGAGCGAAGACAATGAGCGCCTCGAGTTTCTGGGCGACCGGGTGCTGGGCCTCGCCGTCGCCGAGCTCTTGGCCGAAACCTTTCCTCATGCGCGCGAGGGCGAGCTTGCGCGCTGGTTCAATTACCTCGTGCGCGCCGAGACTTGCGCCGAGGTCGCCCAAGCATGGGAGCTCGGCGATTTCATCCTGATGAGCGGCGGCGAGGCCGGAAGCGGCGGGCGCCGCAAGAAGACCATCCTCGCCAATACTTGCGAGGCGGTGCTCGGCGCGATTTTCGCCGATGCCGGCTACGACGTCGCCAAGGACGTGGTGCGGCGATTCTGGGAGCCTCAATTCAGCGCGCTCGATCTCGCCGCGCCGGACGCGAAATCCCTGCTCCAGGAATGGGCGCAAGGCCGCCGGCTGCCGCTGCCCCGCTATCTCGAGGTGGCCCGCGAGGGCCCGGACCATGCGCCCCGCTTCACCTCAGAGGTGCAGATCGAGGGCGTGGCGCCCGAGCGTGGGCAGGGGACCAATAAGCGCGAGGCGGAACAGGCGGCGGCGCTCGCCATTCTGCTCCGCGAAGGCGTGTGGGAGCCGCCCCAAGATGGCTAGTCCGCCCGCGAAGCGCGAGGGGAGTTCAGGCTCCGGCGAAGCGCAAACACGCTGCGGCTTCGTGGCGCTGATCGGCGCGCCGAACAGCGGCAAATCCACGCTGACCAATGCACTCGTCGGCGCCAAGGTTTCCATCGTCACCCACAAGGCACAGACGACGCGCGGGCCCGTGCGCGGCATCGCGCTGATCGGCGATGCCCAGGTCATTTTCGTCGATACGCCGGGGATCTTTCAGCCGAAGCGGAGGCTCGACCGCGCCATGTTTGCCTCTGCCTGGGATCGGGCGGGCGACGCGGATATTGTGGTCCTGGTCATCGACGCTCAGCGCGGCCTCGATCGGAGCCTCGACACTCTCTTCAAACATCTCCCCGAGGTGAGACGACCCATTGTCGCCGTCCTCAACAAGATCGACCAGGTGGCGAAGCCCGACCTGCTGCGCCTGGCGACCGACCTCTCCGCGATCAGGCCCTTCGACCGCGTCTTTATGCTTTCGGCGCTGACTGGCGATGGCGTCGCTGACCTCAAAGCCTATCTGGCTGAGGCCGTGCCGCCGGGCCCCTGGCTCTTCCCCGAGGACCAGCTCACCGACGCTTCGCTCCGCCAGAGCGCCGCCGAGATCACCCGCGAGAAGCTGTTCCTGCGGCTGCACGAGGAGCTTCCCTATACGCTGACGGTCGAGACCGCCGACTGGAAGGAGCTCGCCGCCGGCAGCATCAGGATCGAGCAGACCATCTATGTGGAGCGCGAGAGCCAGCGGAAGATCGTGCTCGGCGCCAAGGGGCAGACCATCAAGGAGATCGGCTCCGCCGCCCGCGCCGACATCGGCGAGATGGCGGGGGTGAAGGTGCATCTCTTTCTGTTCGTCAAGGTGCGCGAGCGCTGGGCCGACGATCCGGAGCGCTATCGCGAGATGGGCCTGGACTATCCGAAGGATAAGGCCTGAAGCTGGGCCATGGATTGGAGCGACGAAGGCATCTTCCTCACCGCCAAGCCGCTTGGCGAGGCGAATGCCGTGGCCGAGCTGTTCACGCTGGCGCATGGACGCCACCTCGGGCTGGTGCGCGGAGGGCGCTCGCGGCGGGTGCGGCCGCTGCTCCAGCCCGGCAATCTCTTGCGTGCCACCTGGCGGGCGCGGCTCTCCGAGCATCTCGGCGGCTTCAATGTCGAGCTGATCGAGGCCCATGCTGGACGTGTCCTCGACGATGCGACCGCGCTTGCCGCCCTCGGCTCCTTGACCGGACTTGCCAGGCTGCTGCCTGAGCGCGACCCGCATCCCGCGCTCTATGCGGGGGCGCTGCGGATCCTGCGCGCCTTCGATGACGCAAGCGTCTGGCCCACGCTGCTGGTGCGCTGGGAGCTTCAGCTCCTGGGAGAGCTCGGCTTCGGCCTCGATCTCAGCGAATGCGCGGCGACCGGCGTCGATGCCGATCTCGTCTATGTGTCGCCGCGCTCGGGCCGCGCCGTCTCGCGCGACGCGGGCCAACCCTATTGCAACAGGCTGCTCAAGCTGCCGGCCTTTCTCCTCGATGACGGGGCACCGGCGGCCGAGGGCGACATCCTCGCGGGTTTTGCCCTCACCGGGCATTTCCTGGAGCGCGACGTGCTCGAGCCGCACGGCCTCGCCATGCCGCAGGCGCGCGAGCGCCTGATCTCCCTGCTGGCTCGCGCATCTCAGCCAGTTGTCATGCCCGCGAAGGCGGGCATCCAGTAATCACTGTCATCAGCGAGGAAGCCTCCGCGCGCGGTCTGGATCGCCCGGTCAAGCCGGGCGATGACAAACATTGCCCGATGCGGTAAGCGCGAGGCATGGGAAAGAGAGTTCCGCCGCCCGATTCGCAAGGGCCGATCGAGTCGGTCAACCTGCGCGACGCGCTGGAAGAGCGCTACCTCGCTTATGCGCTCTCCACCATCATGCACCGGGCGCTGCCCGACGTGCGCGATGGGCTGAAGCCGGTGCATCGCCGGCTGCTCTACGCCATGCAGCAGCTCCGCCTCAGCCCCCAAGGCGAGTTCCGCAAATGCGCCAAGATCGTCGGCGACACGATGGGCAACTTCCATCCCCACGGCAACCAGGCGATCTACGATGCGCTCGCCCGTCTCGCGCAGGATTTCTCTGTCCGCTATCCGCTGATCGACGGCCAGGGCAATTTCGGCAATATCGACGGCGATAATCCGGCCGCCGACCGCTACACCGAGGCGCGGCTCACCGAGGTCTCCGCGCGCCTCCTCGACGGCATCGACGAGGACACGGTCGACTTCCGGCCGAATTACGACGGGCGCGAGCAGGAGCCGTCGGTGCTGCCCGCCAATTTCCCCAACCTCCTCGCCAATGGTTCGTCGGGCATCGCCGTCGGCATGGCGACCAATATCCCGCCGCACAACGCGGGCGAGCTGCTGGATGCGGCGCTGCATCTCATCAAGTTCCCCAATGCCACCGCCGACAAGCTGGTCGATTTCGTGCCGGGGCCGGATCTGCCGACCGGCGGCATCATCGTCGAGCCGCGCGCAGAGATCGTGCAGGCCTATAAGACCGGCCGCGGCAGCTTCCGCTTGCGCGCGCGCTGGACCCAAGAGGATACCGGCCGCGGCACCTACCAAATCGTCGTCACCGAGATTCCCTTTCAGATCCCGAAGGCGCGCCTCGTTGCCCGCATCGCCGAGCTGCTCCTGCAGAAGAAGCTGCCGCTGCTCGCCGACGTGCGCGACGAATCGACCGAGGAAGTGCGGCTCGTGCTCGAGCCGAAGAGTCGCACTGTCGATCCGGTCTTGTTGATGGAGCAAATGTTCAAGCTGACCGAGCTTGAGACGCGCGTCCCCTTGAATATGAACGTGCTGACCCGCGGCCAGATACCGAACGTGCTGGGCCTGCGCCAGGTCCTGCGCGAATGGCTCGACCACCGCCAGGTGGTCATGGTCCGCCGCTCGAAGTTCCGGCTGGCCAAGATCGACCACCGCATCGAGGTGCTGGACGGCTACCTCATCGTCTATCTCAACATCGACAAGGTCATCAAAATCATCCGCGAGAAGGACGAGCCGAAGCCGGCTTTGATGAAGGCCTTCAAGCTCAGCGACATCCAGGCCGAGGCGATCCTCAATATGCGGCTCCGCTCCTTGCGCAAGCTGGAGGAGATCGAGATCAGCCGCGAGCATGAGAGCCTGACACGCGAGCGCAAGGAGCTGAAATCGCTGCTCGCCTCGAACGACAAGCAATGGAAGACGATCGCCGACGAGATCAAGGCGCTGAAGGACGAATTCGGCCAGAAGACCGCGCTCGGCAAACGCCGCACCAGTTTCGCCGAGGCGCCTGAAGGCGTCGAGACCGAGCTCGCCGAGGCAATGATCGAGAAGGAGCCGGTCACCATCGTGCTGTCGGAGAAGGGCTGGATCCGCGCTATTCGCGGCCATCAGACGGCGCTCGACACGCTCGCCTTCAAGGAGGGCGACCGGCTGAAGCGCGCGGTCAAGGCGCAGACGACCGATACGATCCTCCTCTTTGCCACCAATGGCCGCTTCTATTCGCTGGGCGCCGACAAGCTGCCGGGCGGCAGGGGCCATGGCGAGCCCTTCCGCCTGATGATCGACATCGAGGAAGCTGCCGACGCGGTCGAGCTCCTGGTGCATGAGCCTGGGCGCAAGCTTCTGGTCGCTTCGACCAGTGGCCACGGCTTCATCGTGCCCGAGGATGAGGTCCTCGCCATGACGCGCAAAGGCAAGCAGGTGCTGAACGTGACGGACGACGCCGAGGCCGTGGTCTGCGCGCCCGTCGCGGGCGACAGCGTGGCGGTGATCGGCGACAACCGGAAGCTCTTGCTCTTCCCCTTGAAGGAGCTGCCCGAGATGCCGCGCGGCAAGGGTGTGCGGCTCCAGCGCTACAAGGATGGCGGCTTGGCCGATGCGAAGGTGTTCAGCAAGAAGGAAGGCCTGACCTATATCGACGCGGCAGGCCGATCCTTCGCCGTCACCGAATTGAGGGATTGGTGGGGGGTGAGAGCCCAGGCCGGGCGCCTGCCGCCGAAGGGCTTCCCCAAGTCGAACAGCTTCGGCCCGCGCTTCTAGGACAACGTCGGTTCAATCCCCGTCATGCCCGGCCTTGTGCCGGGCATCCACGATTTGAATTTGGCGAAGACGTGGATGGCCGGGACAAGGCCGGGCATGACGGCGGATGCGGAGAAGAAAAACTCTAGCGCCCGACGCCTTCCGGCTTCAGGAGTCTGGTTTCCGGAATCGGCATATCGGTGCGCACCCAGCCTTTCGAGGTGAGGCGCTCCTGCGGCTCGAAGCGGTTCTTGTAGCGCATCTTGCGCGAGCCCTCGATCCAATAGCCGAGATAGACGAAGGGGTGGCCTTGCGCGCGCGCGAACTCGACATGGTCGAGAATCATATAGGTGCCGAGGCTCCGATGCGGCTGGCTCGGATCGTAGAAGCTGTACACCATGGAGACGCCGTCACTGAGGCGATCGCAGAGCGACACCGCGATCAGCGGAGACTTGCCGCCGCCAAAAGGATCGGGCTTCAGCCGGTATTCGGTGACGAAGGTCTCGACCACGCTGTCCTCGACCATGAGCGAATAGTCGAGCACCGACATCTCGGCCATGCCACCGTCGGCGTGGCGCGCGTCGATATAGGTGCGGAACAGCGAATATTGCTCCGAGTTCGGCGCCGGCGGCATGCGGGTCGCGACGAGATCGCGATTGATCCGCGCGATGCGCCTCAGCGAGCGCCTGGGCACGAACTGATCGGCAAGGATGCGCACCGGCACGCAGGCCGAGCAGGCATCGCAATAGGGCATATAGGCGATGTTCTGGCTGCGCCGGAACCCACCCTTCAGCAGATTGTCGATGAGGAAGCGCGGCTTGTCGCGGGTGAGATGCGTGAACAGCTTCCGCTCGAGCCGGCCGGGGAGATAGGGGCAGGGCTGCGGCGCAGTGATGTAGAATTCGGGAAAGTTGCTCTTATGCTCTGTCACGTGTCACCGGCCGGAAACGAATCCGAACTCGCTTCCCGGCAAGCTTAGTGGATCGAAGGCCGGCAACGCAATCCGGCACAAATGCCGCATCGGCCCTAAACTCCACACCCCAATTTAGCACGATTCAAGGGCTAGCGCCGGTTGAACACGACCACGCCCGCCAGAATATCGTGCAGGCAGCGCTTGCGCGGGTCGAAAAAGGCCCACAGCAGGATCGGGCAGAACACCACCAGCGAGAACCAGAAAAGGAGCGCGTGAAAGGCCGCGATCAGCGGCGTCACCCTGCCGCCGAACCACATGCGGACCTCGAGCCCCATCATCCTCTGGCCGACGGTCGCCGAATTCGGGCCCCCGATGGTGAGCGCATTATAGCCGAGGCCGACGGCGGGAAACACGAGGCCGAACAGGAGCCAGGCGAGCCCGAGCGTAAGGATGCCGAGAAGCGCCACCACGATAGAGGCGATCACCGTCAGCACGAGGATGATGATGGCGTCGACGATGAAGGCGAGGGAGCGCTTGCGGATCACGCCCTGGAACAGCTGCGGCTGCGTCACCGGATCGGTGGCGTGCGGCTGGTCGGTGAAATCTCTTCCCGTGCGCGGCGGAAGGGTCTGCTGCTCGGTCATCTCGTCTCCCATGCTGGCCAAGGAATGAAACCAATGGATGGTGCCAAGGCCAATCTGCGCGCTACATGGTGATTGCGGCTGAGTGAGGCAAGCATGCCGCACCCTGAGGACGGCGCCCCGGACACCGCGCAGGTTGCCGAGCCCATGCCGACACGCTAGAAATTTTAACCGAGGGGCTCGCGAGGCCAAGCTAACGGGGAAGCAGTCATGCGGAGACCATTGGTGTTGCTCGGGTTTGCCGTCTTTTTGGCCGCCAACCCGGTTTGGCAGAAAGCGGCCGCCGCCTGCGACGGCGCGGAAATCATCTTCGAGGACAAGTTCGCCGACGATGCCGGCGGCTGGCCGCTCAAAGAGACCGTCGAGGTGAAGGACGGCTTGTTCATCTTCAAGCTCCCGCCCGACGACATGCAATCGAACCTCAACGTCACCTTCACCGTCAAAGACGCCGATATCTGCTCGGAGACGATCTGGCCCAACGGCGACCAGCCGATGCTGGGCGCGGGCCTCCTGTTCTGGGGCGAGGACAACCGGACCTATTTCCAGTTCGGCATTCTCAACAACGGCAAGTTCTGGATCGCGCGGAAGCAGGACGGCAAATGGCTCGGCACCATCGCCGCCAATGTCGACTCCGCCGCGATCAAGAAGGAGCCCGGCGCGGCGAACACGCTCCAGGTCAAAACCAGCGGCAACAGCGTGACCTTCTTCATCAACGGCACCAAGGTGCGTGAGTTGCGCGGCCAGGCGCCGAAGACGGCCTGGCGCTTCGGCCTGTCGGGCGACAATTTCGACAAGCAGAAAGACGCCAAGGTCGTCTTCAAGACCGTGAAGGTCACGAACTGAGCCACCGCCTGCTCTGAAGTTACCCGGTCATAGCCAGCAGGTCGCGCGCCCACTCTCCGTCGGGCGCGCCGGCATTGGCGCGCAAATGCGCCGTCAGCGGACCTTCCCTCGCGCCCGCCAGCAGCGCCCGCATTGCCGCCCGCCGCTCCGGCGCTTCAGCCTCGCACGCCGCGAGCCATCTGCTCTCCAGTGTGCCCTCTTCGTCCGACGCATAGCGCGGCAGGTACTGCGCCCCCGGCGGGATGTGAAACACAGATTCGGTCAAGTACGACGATGCTTGGCGCAAGAGAGGGGAGTCCGGAGCTTGGAAACTCTGCCGCAACCGGGCTAGAGCCTCGTCGCGCGGCGCGCAACGAATGGGGTCGAGCGCCGAGAGTTTACGTTGCGTTCGGGCGATTTGTTCCGGCGACGGTTGCTGCCCGAGGAACAGCGAGGATTCGCACTCCTCCCACGTGCCGTCGCCGTCCTCCATATCGCCCGACGCTGCGATCAGGGGGCGGGCGGTTGCTCGGCGAAAGGTCTCGAGCGCGGCGAGAGCCTCCGGCGTGCCCCACGCCTTGAGGCCGCTGAGCGCCTCGATGACCGCGCTCTTGACCTCATGGGTCAGCGCGACCTGCAACAACTCTGCCGGTGGGCGCACATCGAAGCCGATGCCCCTGGCAGCCTCCTTGGCCAAGGGTCCTCCCGATCGAGCAATACGAGAGGCCGTCTCCTGGCAGCGCGGATCGGCGTTGTACCCGAGGGCATAGGCCGCGGCGTCAGCGACAGCCTTGTCGTCGAGCAGGCTATTCAGGAGAGCGAACATCTCATCGCTGCACGGCACATGCGCCATGCCATAGATCGCCCGCCGCCGCTGGAGCGTGGTCTTGGCCTTGACCGCCATGCGCATCAAGGCGCGCGGATTACCGTCGGGAACGTAGTCGGGATCGAACCACGCGTCGAACCAGCCCATGACCCGTTACCCGACCCGCCGCGCTACTCTCAGCTTCGATGGGCGCGGTCCCCTATGGACCAGATCTGCTCTTCAGCAGCCTGGCCACGTCCAGCGCGAAATAGGTGAAGACGGCATCGGCGCCGGCGCGCTTGCAGGCCATCAGGCTCTCCAGGATGACGCGCTCGCGGTCGAGCCAGCCGCGCTCGGCGGCCGCCATCAGCATCGAATACTCGCCTGACGTCTGATAGACGAAGGTCGGCACCTTGAAGGCCTCCTTCACCCGCCAAACGATGTCGAGATAAGCGAGCCCCGGCTTCACCATCACCATGTCGGCGCCCTCGGCGATGTCGAGCGCGACTTCGCGCAGCGCCTCGCCGCCGTTGGCGGGATCCATCTGATAACTGAGCTTGTCGCCGCGCAGCATCGAGGACGAGCCCACCGCGTCGCGGAACGGCCCATAGAAGGCCGAGGCATATTTCGCCGCATAAGCGAGGAGCTGCGTGTTGGTGAAGCCGTTGGCCTCGAGCGCAGTCCTGATCGCGCCGATCCTGCCGTCCATCATGTCGGAGGGCGCGAGGATATCGCAGCCGGCCTCGGCCTGAACCAGCGCCTGATTGATCAGGACCTCGACGGTCCTGTCATTGTCGACTTCGCCGTCGATCAGAAGCCCGTCATGGCCATGGCCGGTATAGGGATCGAGCGCCACATCGCAGATGATGCCGATTTCCGGCACAGCCTGCTTGATGGCGCGCACCGCCCGGCAGACGAGATTGCCGGGATTGAGCGCCTCGCTCGCCTCGTCGTCGCGGAGCGAAGGATCGGTATTGGGAAAGAGCGCGATCGCCGGAAGGCCGAGCGCGGCAGCCTCCTCGGCGCACCTGACCGCGAGGTCGACCGACAGCCGTTCGACGCCCGGCATGGTGGCGATGGGGTCGCGTGCGCGCGTCCCCTCGATGAGGAAGATCGGCCAGATCAGATCGTCAGTGGTGAGAGTAGTCTCGCGCACCAGGCGCCGCGACCAGTCCGCGCGCCGGTTGCGCCGCATCCGCGTCGCCGGGAACCCGGGCCGCGCCGGGGTCTCAGCCTTGCTGCTGCCGGCGCGCTTCGCCCGCTCGGTACGCAACGAGACCGCCTTGTCCTTGGGGGATGACACCTGCTTCTCGCCGTGCTCGCTGACCAAAGTGCCGGCAAGCTACCACCCGCGCCTATGACGTGCCAACGCCTCATCCCGGACATGGTTTGCCGTTTCGGCAGGCTATCCGCAGCAGCAAGCCTATTCGCAGAAGCAAGCCTATTCGCAGAAGGAAGTGCGCCGCCGCGCCTTCATGTCGAAATGGAAATGGTTTTTGTGCGCCTCGTTGGCCTCGGGCCCAAGCACGGTGCCGAAAATGTTGCAGGCATCGTCATGCACGCTCTTCACGAACTCGCCCTTGCGGTCTGACAGCGACTGATCTTCTGGAGGCGTTGCCTCGGCGGGGGGCGCAAGGGGAGGGGCTTTCACCACAGCCTTCGGCAGCACGAAGGGATTGGTCTTAGCGTCCGTGGTCGCCTTGGCCCTGGTCACCTCGATGATTTCGGCGTTCTTGATGGCCTCGGCCTGCTTGCGTTGCCCAGCCGGTACCGGCGCAATCGACCCCGTCGCCACAACGGCGACATGTGTCGGGTTGAGCAGCGGCAATGGAGGCGCGACGGCGGCGACGCGCGGCCAACTCCCAAGTACCGTCACCTTCTCGCGCGACTCGAACACGAACTCCGAGATGTCGAGCGCGTTGGCGAGCGCATGCTCGCTCAGCGGCGTGGTCTCGCCGCCATAGCGGTTGCGGCACGCATAGGAAGTGGCGTTGTGCAGCTTCACGACCTGGGTACCGAGAATGGCTTTGGCCTGGGGCTGAAGCGTCTTGTTGATCCAGGTGCCGAGCCCGCTCGCCAGCGCGCAGGTCATGGTCGCCGCCGGATCGATGGCAACCCCGCCGACCGACTTGACGAGGATCGGGGCGGGCGCGCCGCAAATGCCCTCTTTGATGGGCGGGAGCGCCTCGTATTCGAGCGTGACGCCCGCAAGCATCTTCGCGCAGTCGCGCTTGGCATTAGCCACCTCCACGTCGGTCCACGCCACGGGCGCCGCATCGCCGGGAAGCACGGGCGCCTCGGCCACCGGCGCCGCAGGCACGCGGGCAGTATTGCGGTCGGGCGGCGGCGGGACCTCGTCGGTCTCAGCCTGCGCGCAGACCGGAAGCGCCAAGAGAAACGCCACGAGAAGCGCAATAGTGAGCCGAACAAGCGGATGAGGCGTCATGCTTCTGTCCAGTTGCAATTCTTGGGAAGCTTGTGGTTTCGCCGATTGAGTGCTAGCTGCCCCGGGCCTTTTCAAGACAAGGCAGGCCTTTTCAAGGCAAGCCACGCAAGGGGCCGGATTTACACAGGATTCGAGCTAGGGACATTGGGGATTGTCGGAAGCGCCTGGCATCATTTTCGAGGAGATCGATCGGTCCGGCGTGGTGACGCTCAACCGGCCCTCCCGATTAAACGCGCTCAACCGGGAAATGTTCGAGGCCTTGAGCCTGCATTATCGCCGCTGGGCGCCCGCGGCGCACATCTATGGCGTGGTGATGCAATCGGCGCACCCGACCGTGTTCTCGAGCGGCGGGGATCTCAAAATCCTGCATGATTGGAGCGAGCAGGGCGCGCTCGGCGCGATCCGGGAGTTCTATCGCGTGGCCTACACCCATGTTTGGGTGCTCGAAAAATTCATCAGGCCGAACGTTCCGCTGATCAACGGCCTCGTGCTCGGCGGCGGCATCGGCATCAGCCTCTACGGCACCCATTGCGTGGCGGGGGAGGGCTTTCGCTTCGGCATGCCGCAAGTCGGCATCGGCTTCCTCCCCGATATCGGCGGCACCTATTTCCTTCCCCGCATGCTCGGCTGGACCGGGCTCTATCTTGCCTTGACCGGACGCATCATCGGGCCCGCCGAGGCTTACCGCCATCATCTCGTGAGCCACTATATTCCGGCCGCGCATTTCGGCGTGATCAAGGATGCGTTGAGCGACAACCAACCCATCGACCGGCTCCTCGACGGGCTGCACAGGGATCCTGGCGAGGGCGAGCTCGTGCGGCACACCCCTGTCATCGACCGTGCCTTCTCGGCCGCCTCGGTCGATGCGATTCTCGAGAAGCTCGATGCCGAGCAGGGCGAGGACGAGGCCTTCGCCCGCGCGACCGCTGCCGAGATCCGCAAGAACTCGCCGACCTCCCTCAAAATCGCTTTCGGGCAATTCAAGCGCGGCAAGTCCCTCAATCTCGCGGACGCGCTCAAGCTCGAATTCCGCCTGACCTCTCATGTGATCGGCAGCCACGATTATCGCGAGGGGATCGCCGCGCGGATCGCCGGCAAGGGCCGCGCGCCCGTTTGGCAGCCGGCAACGCTCGATTTGGTTGATGACGCGGCCATCGAACGGCTGTTCACCACCCCGGCCGAGGACGAGCTGGAACTGAAAGAGCTTACGCCCGGCCTTTAGACTCAGCCAAAAATTCGCAAGATCACCGAAACTTAATACTAGAATTTCATGCAATCTTAAGCGTCTCGCTTAAGCGGATTTTAGGTTGCTTCGCCTATAGTCATCGTCAAGTTGGGGATTAACAACAACTAACGAGGGTAGGCGATGAGTGTAGCCCTGGATCTAGGGACGCGTGCGGGCACGGATGAGGCAGAAGACCTCAAGGGCCGCTATCTCGTTTCATTGAAGCTTGTCGAGCGGCTGCATCGATTGCTGCTTGATGTGATCAAAGACGAATTCGAGCGCCTGGGCCGGGCGGACGTCAACAGCGTGCAGGCTTTGCTGCTCTACAACATCGGCGACGCCGAGTTGACGGCAGGCGAGCTGACGAGCCGCGGTTATTATCTCGGCTCCAACGTCTCCTACAATCTGAAGAAGCTGGTCGATTCCGGCTACATCAACCATCAGCGCTCGACCACCGACCGCCGGTCGGTTCGGGTGCGGCTCACCGAAAAAGGGCAGGAGGTGTGCAGGGTGGTGAACGACCTCTATCACCGCCAGCTCAAGTCCTTGCAGCAGGTCGGCGGGCTCGCCCCCAACGACCTGGAGACGCTCAACAAGGCGTTGATCCGGCTCGAGCGCTTCTGGACCGACCAGATCCGCTACCAGCTCTGATCTCAAGCGCCGAGTTCGAGAAGCTATAAGCGCCCCGGGCGAGCGATGTCGCCGCCGGGGCGTAATCTTTTTGCGCCGAGCTTGCCCACCCTCGCGCGCGGGCCAAGCCTAAAATCGCCCCATTCCCCCGCTAGCCCTTGAAGCTTGGCTTCGCCCGCAACATGTAATGCGGAAGGCCTCATCAGGCTTTTCGAGGGACATTTTTCTGTATCGGTGGCGGCGTAGATTATCGCTCAACCCAAGATTCGGCGCTCGGAACTCTAAAGACGCTTCGGCGAATTGCGAGGGAAAGTTCTGGAATCATTGGCACTAGAGTGGTGTAGGCAAAGCGCCTATAGTTGAGCTGGGACAGGAGCCGCAACGCACGGGGAGCGGCAAATGCTAAGTTTGCAGAATGCACTGAGAGGCGGGGGCATCCTCGCCGCGGCGGTTTTTGCCGCCTTTCTCCTCGTCGTTAGCGTCGAGCCCTCGAGCGCCGGCCTTTTCTCCTGGATGAAGGGCCCCCAGGGCAATCCGAATAATCAAAACAACGACAATTCCGGCGGTTCCGGTAACCAGGGCGGCCTTTTTGGCGGACAAGGCGGCGGCCTGTTCGGCGGCGGCCAAAGGCAGCCGCAACAGCCCGGATCGCGCGCCTTCCACGGTGACGAGCTTCCGGCCGCCGAAGGCAATGCGGCGACGCAGGCCTGGATCGTCAACCCCGAACTTGGCTCGCCCACCCTATCCACCGCAAACATTCCGCCGACAAAGGCCGCGATCCAACGCTACCAGGCGATCGTGGCACAGGGGGGTTGGCCGGTGATCGGCAATGACGTGGTGGCCTTGCACCGGCGCCTTGAGATCAGCGGCGATCTTGTCGGACGCAGCATCCCGGATGAATACGACGCGGCCTTGACTGAGGCGGTGAAGAAATTCCAGCGACGTCACTCCCTGCCGCCCACCGGCGCTCTCGACGCGGTCACCATCAAAGCGCTGAACGTGCCGGCGGTCGTCCGGCTTGCACAATTGCAGGCTGGCTTGAAGCAGCTGCAAAGCTTGGCGCCATCGGCGCCCGCTCGCTACGTTGTGGTCAACATTCCATCGGCACAGGTCGAGGCGGTCGAGAACGGGCAGGTCGCCCAGCGTCACGCCGCCGTGGTCGGCAAGCCGGAGCGCCCGTCTCCTGAGCTCACCAGCAAGATCCAGGAGGTCAATTTCAATCCCTATTGGTACGTGCCGAAGAGCATCATCTACAAGGATCTGGTGCCAAAGGCCCGTGTGTTCACCGGTCGCGGTCAGGACTTCCTCGCCGCCTATCACATGCAGGCGTTCGACGCGGCCGGCAACCCGATCGATTCCCGGCAGATCGATTGGAACGGCACCGAGGTCTACAATTATCAGTTCCGCCAGCTCCCTTGGTCGGAGAACTCGCTCGGCTACATCAAGATCAATTTCCCGAACAAGGACGCTGTCTATATGCACGACACGCCGCTGAAGAGCCTGTTCGGCCGGGCGGAGCGCTTCGACAGCTCGGGCTGCGTCCGCGTGCATAATGTCGACACGCTGGCCGCGTGGATCCTGCGCGATACGCCTGGTTGGGACATCAACCGGATTCAGGCGATGAAACAGACCGGCGAGCAAGTTGACGTGAAGTTGTCGAAGCCGCTCCCCGTCTATTTCGCCTATATCAGTGCCTGGGGATTGCCCGACGGCAGCGTGCAGTTCAGGCCTGACATCTACAGCCAAGACGGCGGCTCGGCGACGGCTTCGGCCTATTGATTTCACGCCAAGGCATTGGATTTCCAGCGCTTGCGCTCGTACGTAAGCGCCGATTCGTCCACGCCTTGGGTGTTGCTGGCGTGCCTCCCCGACATGTGGTAGAGGCAGCCAAATGCTGAACGGGAAGCGCCGCGCGGGAGCATAGAACCGCGGGCAAGTCTTCCATCGGCTGATCGGGGCGGATTGAGTTCGAGGAGCAGTTAGCCATGACGGCAAGTGATGCGAGACGCGCCGAGGCGCGCGGAAGCGCCTTCTTCACCAAGCATTTGGAAGACGCCGATCCAGAGGTCTTCAGCGCGATCGAGCACGAGGCCGAGCGGCAGCAGAACGAGATCGAGCTGATCGCCTCGGAGAACATCGTCTCCCAGGCCGTGCTCGACGCCGCCGGCACGCTGCTCACCAACAAATATGCCGAAGGCTATCCGGGGCGTCGCTATTACGGCGGCTGCCAATATGTCGACGTGGTCGAGCAGCTCGCCATCGACCGCGCCAAGCGGCTGTTCAACTGCGCCTTTGCCAATGTGCAGCCCCATTCGGGCAGCCAGGCGAACCAGTCCGTCATGCTGGCGCTGTTGAAGCCCGGCGACACCATCATGGGGCTCGGCCTCGCCTCTGGCGGCCATCTCACCCATGGCGCGCCGCCGAATCTCTCCGGCAAATGGTTCAACGCCATCCAATATGGCGTGCGCCCCGACGATCACCGCATCGACTATGACGAGGTCGAGCGGCTCGCCAAGGAGCACAAGCCGGCCATGGTCATCACCGGCGGCTCGGCCTATCCGCGGATCATCGACTTCGCCCGCTTCCGGCAGATCGCGGACAGCGTCGGCGCTTATCTCCTGGTCGACATGGCGCATTTCGCCGGCCTCGTCGCCGCAGGGCTGCATCCAAGCCCGCTGCCGCACGCCCATGTCGTCACCACGACCACGCACAAGACGCTGCGCGGCCCGCGCGCCGGCCTGGTCCTCTCCAACGACGAGGAGATCGGCAAGAAGATCAACTCGGCCGTGTTCCCAGGCCTCCAAGGCGGTCCCTTGATGCATATCATCGCCGCCAAGGCGGTGGCCTTCGGCGAGGCGCTCCGCCCCGAGTTCAAGCTCTATATCAAGGGCGTCATCGACAACGCCAAGGCGCTCGGCGAGACGCTGGTCAAGGGCGGCGTCGCGCTCGTCTCCGGCGGCACCGACACGCATGTGATGCTGGTCGATCTCAGGCCCAAGAAGCTCACCGGCAAGGCCGCCGAGATCGCTCTCGGCCGCGCCAACATCACCTGCAACAAGAACGGCATCCCCTTCGATCC
>JALHTP010000257.1 GCA_022865725.1 Methyloceanibacter sp.
GACCCCGCGAGGCGGGCGGCGCTGAGGCCCAGAAACGACGTGTCGGCCGTATGCTTCATCCGCACGACACGAGCCCTCGCGCCCCCTTCTGTGATGCCACCGATCAGCTCGTGCAGGGTCGCTGACAGGGGATGACCCGCAATGGTCTGGAAGAGCTTGATGCCGAACGCGGGGCTCACCCCGATCACGACCTCACGGCGATCTTTGCCCGCGGCGGCAGGGCCCATCGTCCTGTAGCTGACGCGTTTGCTCTCGGCGGCCTTGTGCACGGCCTCGGCTCTCAGCACCTCCTCGCGCGTGAGGACGTCGCGGATCGCCACGATCTCCTTGCGGCGCGCCTCGCTTACGCGGTATCCGGTGCCGGGCCCCAGGTAGTCATTGGGATCGTTGATCGCGCTGAGGATACGGCCGTCACGGACCAGCGCAGAAGTCTGCAGATAGTCGCCGGAAACGCGCAATCTCAAGAGCTTTAGAAGATTCTCCGCCTCCTCCGTGAAGCCGCGCCCGGCGAGGGCCTTGATCACGTCGACGACGGTGATCGCGCGCTCCTTGATGCTCTCGCTGATGTGCACAACGTCGCGGGGCAGATAGCTTCGCGTCTCATCCGATCCCGACGCGGCGACGACGCTGCTCTTCATATCCTCTGTCGGTTGCCCGAGGCCAAGCTCCTCGAGCACGGCGCTGATTGCTTCGACGGCGCGCGTTCGCAGCGCAAAGACGCGAGTCTCCTCGACGGGGGTGAGGCCGCCGTCGGCCTCGAAATCGCGCTGCAGCACGAGATAGTCCTCGAGCTCCTCGCCGTTAAGAAGGGACGCATTGAAAGAATTGTCGTATTTTAGGATCGACCCGAATCCCGAGCATATGAGGTCGGAGCCGGCGATGAGAAAGGGCAGGATCTTGGCCCCGACGCGGATCTCGGATTCGGTCGCACGCGCGTCATTGCCGGAGGCGCATTCTAGATCGAGCCAGACGGCGATCAGATTCTCCGCCATCAGCTCGCGCATTCCACCCGGGACGGTGCAGGTGATGGGCGCCCCGTCGATGCCGCCATTCTGCGTGCCCTGCACGCCCATGGCGCGCTGAAGACAGAGGCAGCGCGCCTCGAGATAGAGCAGCGACTTCTTCTCGTGGAACCCCATGAGCAGCTCCGACCCGGCACCCGAGGTGCAGCGCATCTTGATGCCGCGCGAGGCATAGGCCGCCGCGAGAAAGGCTTTCGACCACGGGGTGTCGTCGCCATCGATGAAGCTCTTCTCGGTGCCGTAGACGGAGACCGTCTCGGCATAAGACGTAAAACCGGCCATGCCGATCCTGAGCTCCTCTGCCTCCTCGCTCGAGCACTGAAATAGCGTCCCCCAGCGTCCGACCGAGGCCCCGACCGCGCATGCAACTGCATTCGACCAAGCATTTCGCGCGACTCTCATAGTCGTCTCGACCTCGTCGAATCCGAATGCGGCCGCGGTCGCGGCGTCGGCGGCCATCTGCAGGGGGTCGTCCTTGGCATTGGTCACGTGCGCTTGATTACCGGGCGTCTTGCGGGCGCGCATCTTGCTGTAGGCAAAGGCGATCTCGAGAGATGAGAGCTGGGAGACGACCTCGGCGAGTTTGGCCGGCGTCATGCCGTGGGCAAGTCGCACCAGCTCGCTGCGCGGCACGTTCATGTCGACCAGCATCCGCGCGACCTCGTGCGATGGCAGGCCCATGGCTTCCGGCGCGATCTCCGGATCGATGTGATAGCGGGCGATAAACGTGTCGATCATATCGAAGTCGCCAATGCCGACGCCGTCCATTACGTCGATGCCGCCAGAACCCAATACCAGTCCCGACTTTGGATCGTGACGGCTCGTAAAAGCCGCAAATCCGTTCTCCGCGTCCTCGATCGCGAATTTGTCAAGCCGAAGCGGGCGCTCATCCCAGTCGGAAAAGCGCTTCCAGCGATTGGCGAACATGCTCGGCTCCCCTGCCATGGTGGCTCTCCCTCGCGGAGATCGACACCACTGGAACCAGAATATAGAGGATGTCCTAGCGGCGCCGAAGCGCATTTTACAGAAAAGCCCCACAACTTGCCCCCTGGACGCGGGCCGGCGGTCCGCGGCACCCCGGTAGGACGGAAAAAATTTAACGATGGAGACGGACTGATCTAGGCTAGAGGCGAGCGGAGCGCGGGGCGATTCCAGAAATGCGTCGTGTGACTCGAAGGATGTCATGACAGCGACACGAAAAATTCTCGAACTCAACGCATTCGACATGCGAGCGGCAGCCGGTCTCGATCCTGACCTGGCGAACCTCGTCGCCCGCCGCAGGCGCGTGTTCGGTCCGACATCGATGCTATTCTACGCACGCCCCCTCAATCTAGTCCGAGGGGAAGGCGTCTGGCTCATTGGTGCCGACGGCACGCGCTATCTCGACGCCTACAACAACGTGGCGTCCGTGGGCCATTGCCATCCACGCGTCGTCGCTGCTGTGTCGCGGCAAATGGCGACCCTCAACACACACAGCCGCTACCTCTGTGAAATCGTCTACACCTATGCGGAAAGGCTCTTGGCGACGCTGCCGCGCGAGCTGTCCAATATCGTCCTGACGTGCACGGGGAGCGAAAGCGTCGACTTGGCGCTGCGCATCGCACGCGCGGTCACGGGCGGCACCGGCTTCATCGTGACGGAGAACGCCTATCACGGC